>NZ_JAMWYY010000055.1 GCF_024305175.1 Flavobacterium sp. | reverse complement strand
GCACAATAATATAGTTCCGGTTTTTTAGCCAAGGCAGCCTGATTGTTCGGGCTGCTTTTTTATGGCTGCCTGTACTGGTTAGCCCGCTTGTTTTCGGCTGCCATAGATACAGTTTCCTCAATTCTTTTTTGGCGGGTTTCAGGTTTTTTGGCATTTAATATCCATTCAAGAATTCCGCGCTTCACAGATTTCGGAAAGCTTTCCCAGTTTTTTAATGCCGCTTTATTCTTATCCAGTAATACCTGCATATCGGTTGGCACAACAAGGTTCTCAACATCATCAAGGGCGTTCCAGGTTCCGTTTTCTTTGGCAATCTCAACCATTTTTAAACCTGCTTCCGCCATGCGTCCTTCAGCAGAGAGCTTTTCTATTTTTTCCTTATTAATCCTGCTCCAGTTGCTTTTGGGATTTCGTTTAGCAAAAGACTGATAGTAACTGTCATCATCTTTTTTATTGGCTTTGCTGTCTATCCAGCCAAAACACAATGCTTCATCTACAGCCTCAGGGTAATAAATGCTGGGTGTGCCGCTTTCTTTTTTATAGATATTAAGCCATACTGATTTTTCTTTTTCATGATTTGTCTGTAGCCATTTGCGCCATGCTTCACGGGTAGGGGCATAAAAGACTTTTACACCATCTTTCAGTTGTTCACCATCGCGGCGGCCTTCATTTTTATCAACAGCTTTTTTAGTTGCCATAGCCTCATAGTTTGTTATTTACCAGTACTAAATATAAAAATTATTTTGGTAGCGAATTATGATGCATAATGGAGGCTTACTCTTGTACCAACACCCTCCCGGCTGGTAATTTCTATTTCTATCTGTAATATTTCACATAGCCTTTTTACGATAGAAAGCCCAATCCCTGTACCTTTAACCTCTTTATTTGCCTCTGATTTAGAGCGGTAGAAAGGGTTGAATATTTTCTCAAAATCTTTTTCAGGTATCCCTGTACCGTTGTCTTCTATAATAATTTCTGTTGTACCCGCCAATTGCGCTGCGGTAATTTTTATGGTTGTATTATCTTGCGAATACTTAATAGCATTTCCTATCAGGTTATCTAATATAGTAGAAAACAGGTATTCATCGGTTTCAATGTAAATATCGTCATGAATTGCATATGCTACTAAAAGCGCTTTTTGTTTTATATCAGCCGAATGCCTCGCTGCGGTATCATATATAAGCGGATTAATGTTTACCGGTACTTTTTTTACGAGCTGTTTCTGGCTCTCAAACCTTGCCAGCAACAGGAGCTGGTCTACAATGGCGTTAATGCGGTTTACTTCTGTAATACAAAAGCCTATTTTTTCTTCATATTCTTCACGGCTCCTTGGTTTGCGAATCAACACCTCAAGTGTACCTTTAACTACCGCGAGAGGCGTACGCAGTTCGTGAGAGGCATCAGATGTAAACTGCTTTTCACGCACAACAGCTTTTTCAATCCTGTCCAGCAATGCATTTATAGTTTCAGACAGGGTATAAAGCTCATCTTTATTATCAGGCAGTATAATGCGGCTGCCTAAGTTTTCACGCGATATTTTGCCCGCTGTGTCAATAATATCTTTTACAGGGCGCAGGCTTCGGCCTGCCAGCAATCGTGCTACAGAGAAAAGCACCAGCAAAATAACCGGATATGTAAATAAGAGAATGTTTCTCAGGTTCTTTAATAACTGTACAGCATCTTCCATAGGTGTGGCAACAATTATATAACCAACTTTTTTATTATTATATAATACAGGCATTTGGTACTGCCTTATTGCCGCTCCGTTTAGGCTGCTGTTAAAATAAAGTTCACTTTTATCGTTTTGTTCCTCAAACTTAAGGCTTGCTTTTTTAAGGTTTGGCGATGTTACAAATGAGTGGCCTGCCATATCGGCAAACTGAATGAATATTGGGTTTATATCGAGTGTGTTATGTTCTTTTTCCTGCCACTCTTCCTCGGCAATGGTAAATCCGTTGGTATTTATTGTAATTTCCAGCAGCAGGTTATCAGCCTCTGTCTCAAGATCATTATCAAGATCATTATAAACACCTGTTCTTACCGTTATATATATTACAACAAAAACAATAAACACCAGTAATGCAGTACTGATGCTGAAGTATAGTGCAATGCGGTTTTTAAAGGAGACACGGTTCATGTTAATTTTCTATTATATACCCCACACCCCGAATTGTTTTTATAAGCTCGTCATCTTTTGTTAAGCCCAGCTTTTTACGGATTGTATTCATAAACACATCTATAACGCTGGTATCATAATCAAAGTGTATGTCCCATACATCATTAATAATATCTTTCCGGGTACATACCCTGCCACGGTTTTTAACAAGATAGTGCAGCAGCTCAAACTCACGTTGGGTAAGATATATTTCGCTTCCGTCTCTAATAACCTTATGGGCAACCGGGTTTACTATAAGATGCCCCAGTTTTAACTCTTCTGTAGCCGTTGCATTGCGCAACTGGACTTTTATACGCTCCAGTAACTCATCAAAGCTGAAAGGTTTTTTGATATAATCGTTCGCACCTGCACGCAGCCCCTCTATAGTTTCCTGAACGGTATCTTTAGCAGTTAAAAACAGTATCGGCATGCCGGCACCACTTTGCCTTATTTGCCTGCAAATATCAATGCCGCTTATTCCGGGCAGCATCCAGTCAAGCAAAATAAGGTCAGGTTTTTCCTGTGTTGCCATGAGCAGTCCGTTGTGGCCATCATCGGCAGTTACAACAGTATAACCTTCTTCCTGCAATCCCTGCTGCAGGAAGTTGGTAATACCGTATTCATCCTCTATAATCAGGATTTTCATATGCTATCTGCAAAAGGCTGTAACACCTTATTTAAATTTAATATTGATGCTGATAATGTCAGAATCTAAATTAGTGCTTCTTGTATAATGGCCATACCTAATTTCTAACATAGTAAGGCGTTCTACACCAAACAACCCGTTAACAGGCGCTATATGGAAGCCTAACCCCACAAAGCTACTGTTAAAGCTCGAAAGGTCATAATTACTGGTATAAAATTCATTTAATGCATTATGCATTTGATAACCGTCAAAATATTTTGTGGCGGTTTGGGTATAATACCTGTAAAAAGGGCTTACAGAAAAGAAAGGAGAAATCTTAACGGGCACTTCAATATTTGCAGTGTGCGATGTAATACCCCAGTCATCTGTATAAAAACGGTAATAACCCCTTATAATAACATTATCTCCTAAAAAATAACTGCCGCGCACAGCAAGCGGAATTTTCAGCCTGCTCTCCGGCAGCTTTTCCTGATGCACGCTTCCATCTGAAAAATAAACCCTGTGGAACGGCAGTGCCAGATATCCCTGTTGCGCAACTACATCTGCCTGGAACAATACTTGAAAGTTAGTATTTATAACCTGTGAGTAGCTCACAGAGCCTAAAAAAGTATTGCGCGAACTGTTACCTGAACTTTTAGTATTTGGGTCGTTTCGAAGCTCTATAGGCGCTATCATTTTTACCTGGTCAAGATATGCCTGAAATTTTGCTGTAAACTCGCCGTTCCGGTCTTTAGTTTTTTGAGCATAACTGATAGTACCCCCGAAAGACTGGTAATCGTATTCGGTAGAGGAGGAGATGCCTATACCAAAAGCATTCCCTTTTTCTTCATTCTCTCTTATATAATTGAGAGATGGATAAACCCTTATATCTGCCGAAGATGCTGATGAATTCGCCTGCAGGTCGATACGGTCTGATGATGCGGAAGAATAATGATCTACTCCAATTTCAGCATTAAAACTGTGCTTAATGCCGTTCTCTCCATATTTTACAAGGTTTATATCTATAGCGTTAGATATATCTGTAAGCTCTTCAGAGCCCCGTCCGCCTGTTACAGCGGCATTGTTACCATTCTGGCCATAATAGCTGGAAACAAGGTTTATCTCTTCTATCTTCAGTTTTTTAGATTTATAGCCCGTACTATCGGCTGTTTTTTCTGATTGAGAGTAGGCCCTTAAGAAACCTAATAAGGCCAGCCCCGTTATAAAAATGCGTTTCATTTCTTTTAAAGAGTATTACAATTAATTACAGCCGCAGCCACCACCGCTTTTTCCTGCATTTGCACCCGATGAGCCTTCACGGTATGACTGAAAGCTCAGTTCAGTTTTCTCTATCTTGCGGTTAGATAAAGCCATCTCCGCATCATTAATTTTGTTTTTCTGGTATTCCTTAACTTCAGAGCAAGAGGATGCCATGCCGCATACCGCAGCCAGTATTAATAATTGTTTCATATTGCAGTTATTTTAGGTTAATTTCGTTTGAAGTGTAAATTTTATTGTTATCATCAATAATAATGCAGTGCAGTGCGGGTATCTGGTTTACAAGATATAAGCCTGCGTTTATACCCATTACCGCAATAGGCGTAGCCATAGCATCGGCAAACTCTGCATTATCGCTTATTACCGAGACACTTTTTATTCCTGTTACCGGCAGGCCTGTTTTTGGGTCTATAGTATGCGAATACTTTTTACCGCCTATAACTACATATTTTTCATAATTACCCGATGTGGCAACTGCCTTACCTGATATGTTGAGGTAGGAAAAAACCTCTTCCGGCCTGTCAGGATTGGATATGCCAATGCGCCACGGATTTCCTGATGGTTGTAACCCCCACGCGGTAAGGTCTCCGCTCGCATTTATAATGCCGCTTTCTACATTGTTTTTAACCAAGAGCCTCTTTGCCATTTCTGCCCCATAGCCTTTGCCAATACCGCCAAACCCTATGCGCATACCTTTTTCTTTAAGAAACACACTGCAATCTTCAGGATTGAGTATTACGTTTTTGTAGTTAATCAGGTGTACGGCTTTAAGCGCATCTTCTTTAGAGGGCAGTCGCGACATGTTACGGTCAAAGTTCCAAAGGCTCTTGTCTATGCCGCCGTAGGTAATATCAAATGCTCCCTGTGTAATTTTAGATATGGCAATACTTCGCTCAATAAGTTCGTATACTTCGCCGTCAACTTTAACCGGCTTAATGCCCGCATTCTGGTTTATCAGGTTTGTCTGGCTGGTATCTTTATAAGTTGTGAGCAGTGCTTCTATCCTCCTTATTTCATTAATGGCTGTATTTATGTGTTCTTTACCTTCAGTTTCAGATGCTGCCACAACTGTAATGGTAAAGTTATTGCCCATTAACTTTAAAGACTGCGAATAGTCTTGCATAACAACTATCTTTTATAAGATTCGCAAACAGATTTTACTTCGGCAACCCAGCTTTCAACACTTTTTTCAGGCTTACCTTTCCAGGATTTTAAAACTTTACCGTCAGCATCAAGCAGCAATGTGTACGGAAAGTTTCCTTCTTTATTATATCTCTCGGCCAACGCCTCATTTTGCTTTGTTTGCGCCTCTGAAAGCTGATTTTTTTTTCTGCGCGGAAAATCAGCGTTTACCAGCACAAGGTTATCATTTGCCATGCTTATAAAAACATCGTTGCCAAAGTATTCCTTTTTTGTTTGTATGCACTGCGCACACCAGTCAGACCCCGAAAAATTGAGCAATATAATACGGTGTTTTTCTTTAGCGGTTTTTTTGGCAGCTTCAAAATCTGTACCCCACTGTAAAGGCAAAAGCGCAACAAAAAGAATGATTAGTGCTTTCATGTTGTTTATGATTTTACTTATATCAAATTAACGCACTATGACAATCAGTGTTGTAAATTCTTACTTAAGATTTGCTAAAGAAGCAAACGGCACAGCTTACGTTAGTGAATGAAAAGCTCTTTTATAATAATATAAACCCCCATAAGAAGTACAAAATAGCCAAAGCCTGTTTTAAGTTTGGCACCTTCAATTTTTTTTGAAGCAGTTATACCAATAAATATTCCGGCTATAGCTACTGCCGTGAAAGGAATAAGAAATTGCCAGTCGATACTTTTACCAATAGCTTCACCTGCAAACCCTGCCAATGACTGTATGGCAATAATGAATAAGGATGTGCCTACGGCTTTTTTCATGGGCATGCCCGCCAAAAATACTAAAGCGGGTATAATTAGAAAACCGCCTCCTGCGCCCACAGCACCTGCAAGCAACCCCGTACTGATGCCGCTGATTATTAATTTACTTCTGGAAAATATGGCATTATCTGTATATGCGGGAACAGAACGTATCATTTTTAAAGCCGCTGCAAGCATAATAACTGCAAAAACCAGCATCAGTAATAACGCTTTTGTAATTGTAAATCCGGCTATAGTTGCTATTACATCGGGTAAGGCGGGTATTGCAAATGCCCGAATCAGGTAGGCTGTAATTAGAGAAGGCAGCCCGAATAGCATTACAATTGTAAAATCTACATTTTTATGAAAGGCATTGCGTATGCCGCCTACCAATGCTGTGCCGCCCACTACAAATAAAGAATAGCCTGTTGCGGTAACGGCATCAAAACCCAGTATATATACCAGTATGGGTACGGTAAGTATAGAGCCGCCACTGCCCACCAACCCTAAAGATATGCCAACCAAAAGCGCAAGTATATAGCCTGATACGTGTAAAAAATCCATGTAGTTTATCTTAGTTTCATATCGGCTAAATTACTATTGCCTTGAGTTGTGAGAAGTAACAAAAGTTACAGTAGCACTATTGTTTAAGCAGTTCTATATTATTGCGGTTTAATTTAATAAGCTTTTCATTTTCAAGCGCTTTAAGCAGTCTCGAAATTACAACGCGGGATGTATTAAGTTCATAAGCTATTTCCTGGTGGGTATTTACAATTACAGCAGACTTATTGACTTTTGCCTTTTCTTTCAGGAAGTTCAGCAGCCTTTCGTCCATCTTCATAAAGGCGAGGTTGTCTATTGCAGAGAGCATTTCGCTAAGCCTTTTGTTGTAGCTTGTAAAAACAAAATTACGCCAGCTTTTATACCTCCCAAGCCATTCTTCCATTTTGCCTATGGGTATCATTGCCAAAGAGCCTTGTGTTTCGGCTATGGCACGTATTTCACTTTTGGTTTGGCCCATGCAGCAGGCCAGTGTCATGGCACAGGTATCGCCTTTTTCAAGAAAGTACAACAGGAGTTCGCCTTCCGCTTTATCTTCACGAAGTATTTTTATGGCTCCGGTTATCAGTAAAGGCATCTGCCGTATGTATTGCCCTATTTCTATAAGGCGGTCACCTTCCTCAAAATCGGTTATGTTTGCCACAGCCGAAATTTCGTCTATCAGTGCAGGTTCAAAAATTTCGCTGTAGGCATCTGTAAGTAGTTCTTTCATAAAAGTCTGTAGCTGCGGGTAAATATACAAATTAATGGGGCAGTTTATTTTTTAGCATTCCGTAGGCCCATGTGCCGGCTACAGCTCCTGCAATAACAATTATAACAGGCATAAAACCCGCACCCAGCAGTGTGAACATTGGCCCGGGGCAGGCTCCTGCAAGCGCCCAGCCTAACCCGAATAGTATACCCCCTAACATATAGCGGTAAAATCCTTTTTCTTTCGGGATAAATTCTATCCTGCTACCGCCAATGTGCATTAGCTGTCTGTTTTTTATTACCCGTACCAAGATTATTCCCAATACTAATGCAGAACCAATAATGCCAAACATATGGAACGACCTGAATTGGAACATCTCATAAATACGGAACCAAGAAGCGGCTTCCGATTTAAACATAACGATACCAAAAAAGGTACCTATAAGCAGGAAAAGTAAGTTTCTCATTTTGTTTTAATTAAAGATTATTGGGAACAGCAGGTGTACCATAAGTAACCCGCCAATAAAAAATCCGGCAACCGCTATGAGAGAAGGCAGTTGCAGGTTGCTGAGTCCTGATATGGCATGGCCTGAAGTACAGCCGCCTGCATAGCGGGCTCCAAACCCTATAAAAAAACCACCGGTAAGTAATAGTATAATTGTTTTTACAGAAGTAAAAGCGGTATTGCCGAATAATTCGACAGGAAGGTAGCTGCTCCCTGCGCTGGTAAAGCCTCTTTGCTTTAGCGCTGCAACAACTTCCGGATTAATTTGCGGTACAGGATTATCTGACAGAAAATGCATAGCAATAAACCCTCCTGCTATTGCCCCGGCAATAACCCATAAATTCCAACGCTGCCCGCGCCAGTCAAAACAAAAAAAGTCACAATGCTTTCCCGCCCCAAAAGCCGAACAAAGCGTACGCAGGTTAGAAGACATACCAAAGTTTTTACCTGCAAATAGCAGAGCAGCCATTACAGCAGCTATTAAAGGCCCGGACACATACCATGGCCAGGGTTCATAAATCCATTTCATTTGTATAGGTTTTAGATGCAAAATAAAGCTACACAAGTTTTACAGTCAGTATCTTTTGTTACAAACCTCGGGTAATCCTATGCTGTTAATTATCATATAATTATGATAAAATGAAGAGTGATTTCACATATTAGCGGCTAACTTGAATATCAAATCAAATAAACTATTTACTATGTCAGAAAACAAGAATTATGCTCTTATAACCGGGGCAACGGAAGGAATAGGTTATGAACTTACAAAACTTTTTGCAGCAGATGGTTACAACCTTATAATTGTTGCAAGACATGCAGATGAGCTTGAATCTAAAGCTGCTGAATTCAGGCAGCAGGGTGTTGAGGTGGTTACTATTGCAAAAGATTTATTCAAAAGGGAAGAAGCCTTTGCTTTGTGCAAAGAGGTACAGGCAAAGAATGTAAAGGTTGATATACTTGTCAACAACGCAGGGCAGGGGGTTTATGGCTTGTTTAAAGGCACTGATATTGAGCGCGAACTTGATATCGTAGATTTAAATATAGCCTCCACAATTATCCTGACGAAGCATTTTGTAAAACAGATGCTTGTGCGCAATGAAGGTAAAATTTTAAATCTTGCCTCAATAGCAAGCAAGGTGCCGGGGCCATGGCAATCGGTTTATCATGGCACAAAAGCATTTGTATATTCTTTCTCCGAAGGGATACGACATGAGTTAAAAGATACTGGTATTACAGTTACTGCGCTTTTGCCGGGAGCAACAGATACTGATTTCTTCAATAAGGCTGATATGGAAGAGAGTGCTATTGTACAGGATAAATCATCGTTATCTGATCCTGCCGATGTGGCTAAAGACGGCTATGAAGCGCTGATGTCAGGTAAAGATAAAGTTATTTCCGGCTTTAAGAATAAAGCAATGATTGGTGTAGGTAATGTAATACCTGATACTGCGGTTGCAGCCATGATGGACAAACAGCAAAAACCTGCCGAAGATAAATCGTAGTTAGTAACCGTGTTTGAGAAGCAGTATGATTTAGGATAATAAACAATATAAAAACTTACCGCTTACAGGTGGTAAGTTTTTTATTTACCTGACGGGTAAAGTTACAGTAAACTCACTGCCTTCACCCAATTCACTTTGTACATCAATTCTACCCCCCATAGCTTCTATAAATTCCTTACTTATGGCAAGCCCAAGGCCGGTTCCTTCTTTCTCTGTACCCGGCACCCTGAAGTATTTATCAAAAATGCGCGGCAGGTATTTCGGGTCTATACCTATGCCGTTATCTTTCACAGAAATTTTAATCATATTCTCTCTTATATCTACAGCAATCTTTATAACCGTGTTATCATACGAATAGCGTATGGCGTTAGAAATAAGATTTGAGATTACCCATGTAGCCTTTTCCCTGTCTGCCGAAACAGCAGGGAGGTTTTCCCGGCTTTCAAAATTTACGGCTATTGCTTTCTGCTCTGCCAGTTTTCTGTTATTTTCAACTGCATCATGTATAACACTGTTCATGTCAACAGCTTCTGCCTTAACCTTTGTTATACCCGTTTCTACCTGAGATATATTAAGTAGTTCTCCGGTAGTCCGTAAAAGCCTGTCAGTATCCTCTTTTATGCTTTCTACAAGGTTTTTCTGTTCTTCGTTCAGGCTTCCTGTCTGTTCGTTGCCAAGCAGTTGCAGGCTCATTTTCATTGATGCTATCGGTGTTTTAAATTCATGGGATACCGTAGCGATAAAATTGGTTTTAGCGGCGTCAAGTTCTTTATAAGCGGTAATGTTTCTTAATATTATAAAAGAGCCAATCTGCTTCTTTATTTCTTCACCGGTAGGTACAATACTTATGGGTACGAGCTGCTTTTCAAAATAACTTTCTTTGTTATCGGCATAAATTTTTAAGGCAGGATCTTTTGCATGAAGCACCATTTTTTGGAGGAGCGAGCGCATCAGGTCGTTGGTTACGGCAACCTGTTCTGCCTGTTTGCCAATAACATCCTCTTTTTTCAGCCCTGATACCCTTAGCGCCTGTTCATTAATAAAAAGTATTTTGTGATGTTCGTCTAAGCCGATAACAGGGTCGGACAGGTTATTGATAAGCGTTTCTACCCGCTTTTTCTCCATCATAAGCCTGTCAAGGTTACTATTACTGTATTCCTGGAGCTTCTCGGCCATAGTATTAAATGATCTTGCAAGTGATGCAAACTCATCATGTCCTTTAAAATATAGGTGCTGCGAGTAATTTTTAGCTGCAATCTGCTTAATGCTTTCAGTAAGGTTTTTTATGGGGTTTGCTATATAGCCCGGCAGGTTAATCAATAATGTGAAACCCATTATAAAGCAAAACGCACTTGTAACCGATATCCATAATATAGAATTATCGGCAGTATTGCCTGCGGTATTGCTCTTGCGGAGTATGGCATCCATGTTCAGTTTCATGATGTCATTTAGATCTTTCCTTATATTAGATATAAGCTGTGAATTTCCGGGCTCTTGTTTAAGCTTGTTAAAATGGTTGGCAAGGTCTTGTGTCAGTTCTTCTTCGCCAATTTCAGTAATATTGGTCCTTTGCTTTTCCAGCAGCTTTTCAAATTCGGCTATATCCTGAGTATTCATAACAGCACCATCAAGCAGCTTGTGCATGTTGCGCGTATAATCGAGCGATATATAATTGGCTTCGAGTATGTTTTTGGTATCGTCAGAAAGCAGGTGCACCTGTCGTATTGCCAATGCAGAAAGCAATGCAATAAAAAAGAAGAGTATGCCTACCGCAATGGTTAATTTGGTTTTGATCTTCATATAATTATGAAAGTATAATAAGGTCAATATTGCTCGAAGTTAGCTTATTTAACAACGACTTAAATATGTTGGTTGACAAAATTACTTTAAACAGCGTGATATGGGGCTTGCCTATGCATATAGTGGTTATTTTCCGTGCCTCTGCCTGCTCTGTAATTGCAGTGGCAATATTATTACTTTTAATGCGGATTATCTCTGCACCCAGTTCAGTAGCCATCCTGAAGTTATTTATCAGGTGGCGTTGCTTATCAAGCGCAATTTTATCTCCGCTTTCTTTAGGAGTTTCCACATACAACAAGTACCATTTGCTGTGGTAGTAGTTAGCCAGCCTTGCTGTTTTGCGAATTACTGTTTTTGCCGTTTGGTGATTGCTGCTTATGCATGCCATAAAACGCTCCTGCCGGAGATTGCTGCCGGTAACTTCGGTTTCTACCTTGCGCTCTACCTGGCTTGCTACTTCTTTAAGAGCAAGTTCCCTTAATTGTAAAATATGCTCCGCTTTAAAAAAATTACCCAATGCCGACTGGATTTTATCAGTAGTATATATTTTTCCTTCCTTAAGACGGGTAATCAGTTCATCGGCCGTTAAATCAATATTAACCACCTCATCGGCAGCTTTAAGCACACTGTCAGGAATACGCTCTTTAACCTCAATGCCCGTAATTTCTTTTATATCATCATTAAGGCTTTCTATATGCTGAATGTTTACCGCGCTTATCACATTTATACCTGCATCCAGTATATCCATTACATCCTGCCAGCGCTTATCGTTTTTGCTTCCTTCAATGTTGGTATGTGCCAGCTCATCTACAATAACCACCTCCGGGCGCAGGTTAATTATGGCCTGTACATCCATCTCCTCAAGCTGTTTTCCTTTATAAAATAAAAAGCGTTTGGGTATTACAGGCAACCCCTCCAGAAGCTCATGTGTTTCTTTTCGGTTGTGGGTTTCTATAAAGCCTATTTTAACATCTATACCATTGCGGAGCAGTGTATGGGCTTCCTGCAACATACGAAATGTTTTGCCTACACCGGCACTCATGCCGATGTAGACTTTAAACTTGCCTTTCCTTGATTTTTGGATCAGGTCAAGAAAACGTTTTGCATTTATATCTTTTTCAGTCATTAAAACGAAATTGCAAGTGCGGTGGTAACAAATGTATTGGTTGCGGTAGCATTTTCACCATCAATAAAAATGTCGTCTTTGCTGTTTAAGCTCCTTGCCTCAACACGCCAAACCACATTACTGTAAATATTATAGTCGAAGTTGGCAGAATAGCCAAAGGTCTTAAATCCGTTCTCAGTACCCGTAGCTACAATAACACCGTTTTCATCGCTGTAATACTCCCCACGGATGCCAATAGCCATTTTATCAGACAGTCGGTATTGTGCTATAAGTACGGGAGAATACCATGCATTGTAGCTTTCGCTTCCTTTCGCTTTCTGTTCTGCGCCAATATCAAAGCCTGCTATCAGCCCGAATTTATCGGTTAGCTGAAACTGGCCGTAAAAATTATGAAAATATCGCATGCGCTTATCTGCTTCCGGCTTATCGTTACCTACAAACGAACTAGTGTTAAGCGTAACTTTAGCGTTTGGCCTGTAAGTTAGCTGGTGCCCGAAAGCTATCGTTTTATTACCTTCAGACCTTTGTATGCGCTGCCACCCGTTTAGTATGAGCCCGCTTACAAACCATTCGCCGGAAGGTGATGTATAAGATAGTTTAGTCCCTGCCTCATAATAAGGTGAATTATCAGCAAGTATGCTACGGGTTAATGTCCAGCAGTCTTTACCAATAGCGCTTTCAAAACCGATATGAGATGCAAAGATGCCCGCATCTACCCACAGGTTAGCATCTTTGGCAAGCTTAACACCGGCATTGGCTTCAAATACATTTTTAAGCACACCTTCTTCGGCAGCAAGATTAGCATTGGCATAAGTACCTGCCATTAGTGCCAGGTTGCTCCTTACTATACCATTATCATAAGCCGCTTTTATAAAACCCAGGTTAAGGGCAACTTCATTATGGCGGTTGTGCGAGTAAAAGAATGACGGGCGCGTATTACTTTCAGGTTCATTTAAATCATAAGCATAGTAGGTTTCTATATACCCGCTTATTTTAAGGTCAGGGTTTATTTGTAACGGAAGCATTTTAAGAGAATCTTCCTGCGCAAAAGCCCCGAAACTTACTACTAATAGTAAAGCTGTTATTTTTAGTTTTGTGTTCATTATAGTTTATTTAATGCTAAGTTAAGTTTTAATACATTTACTTTCTCTGTTCCTAAAAGCCCCAAAAGCGGCTTTTCGGTGTTAGCGGCTATAAGTGCCGAAACCTTATCTTCTGGCAGGTTACGTGCTTTTGCAACACGCTTAACCTGCACCAGTGCCGAAGCCACGCTGATGTGAGGGTCAAGCCCGCTACCAGAAGCGGTAACCAGTTCGGCAGGAACATCTTTGCGCGACACGCCCGGGTTTCTTAGCAGGAAGGTATCAATACGCGCTTCTACTTCTGCAAGGTAATCAGGGTTAGAAGTACATTTATTACTGCCCCCGGAGCTAGCACCATTATAGTCTACTGCTGAAGGACGGGGCCAGAAATACTTATCTTCAGTAAAAGCCTGTGCCACATTTACATGATAGGTTTTTCCGTTTTCGGTTATTGTTTCGCCTTTGCCGCTGTTGGGTGCAAGCTGTGCAATACCGAGGACACTGAGTGTATAAAATCCGCAGAAGAAAACTGCGCAGAATAATGTGAGCCTTATGGCAGGGATGATATTTGTTTTCATCTGAATAGAATTTTTAAATGAATAATGCTACGAGCAGGTCTATCAGTTTTATACCAATAAAAGGTACTATGATACCGCCTATACCATATATGAACAGGTTACGCCTTAGCAATGCCGAAGCACCTATAGGTTTGTAAGCTACACCCTTTAAAGCCAAAGGAATGAGCAATGGTATAATAATGGCATTAAAGATAACCGCTGAAAGGATAGCCGTTTCCGGGCTGTGCAGGTTCATAATATTTAGCCCCTGTAACGCAGGTATGGCAGTAATAAATAATGCAGGAATAATGGCAAAATACTTGGCTACATCATTAGCAATACTAAAGGTGGTTAGCGTTCCCCTTGTCATTAAAAGCTGCTTGCCAATTTCTACAATTTCAATAAGCTTGGTAGGGTCGTTATCAAGGTCAACCATGTTGCCTGCCTCTTTTGCTGCCTGCGTACCGCTGTTCATAGCTACTCCTACATCTGCCTGGGCAAGAGCAGGGGCATCGTTAGTACCGTCGCCCATCATGGCAACCAGCTTGCCCTGTTGCTGCTCGTTTTTAATATAGTTCATTTTATCTTCGGGCCTGGCCTCGGCAATAAAATCATCTACACCTGCTTTTTCGGCTATATATTTTGCGGTTAGTGGGTTATCACCTGTAACCATTACGGTTTAACGCCCATTTTTCTTAAGCGTTCAAAGCGTTCTTTTATCCCGGTTTTAATGATGTCCTGAAGCTCTATAACGCCTAATACTTTTTCGTTTTCGCAAACTACAAGCGGTGTACCGCCATTCGCCGATATTTTGTGTACAATTTCTGTGATATGCTCCGGGAATAAATTGCCTGCTTTCTCTACAAGGTTTTTAATGGCATCATAAGCGCCTTTCCTTATGCGGGTACTGCCAAAATCAATACCCGAACTTCTGGTTTCAGCCGTAAATTTTATAAACCTTGGGTTATGAATCTTAACTGAGTGAGGATCTGTTCCTGATAACTCAATGATTGATTTTCCTTCGGGTGTTTCATCTGCCAGGGAGCTTAAAACAGCCGCTTTTACAAAATGTTTTTTGTCAACCCCGTTTGCAGTATGAAAGTGGGTAGCTTTTCTGTTACCAATGGTAATGGTACCTGTTTTATCCAAAAGCAGTACATCAATATCGCCTGCGGTCTCAACTGCTTTCCCGGATTTTGTTATTACATTGGCACGCAAAGCCCTGTCCATACCCGCAATACCTATCGCAGAAAGTAATCCCCCAATTGTGGTAGGGATAAGGCATATAAACAATGATATAAATGAAGCTATGGTAATGGTTATATTGGCATAATCTGCAAAGGGTTTAAGCGTTACACACACAATAATGAATACCAGTGTAAATCCTGCTAAGAGAATGGTAAGTGCAATTTCGTTGGGTGTTTTTTGTCGCGATGCACCTTCAACCAACGCAATCATTTTATCGAGGAAACTTTCGCCTGGTTGTGTGGTAACTTGCACTACTATTCTATCCGATAGCACTTTTGTACCTCCTGTAACCGAGCTTTTATCGCCACCCGCTTCGCGTATTACCGGAGCGCTTTCGCCGGTAATGGCGCTTTCATCTATAGTGGCAAGCCCTTCGGTAATTTCACCGTCGGCGGGTATAATATCGCCTGCCTCGCATACAAATAAATCTCCCTTACGTAATGTAGAAGAGGGTACTACAGTATATTCAGTGCTACTGGCTTCTATCTTTTTTGCAGGTGTTTCTTCCCTTGTTTTCCTCAGGCTGTCTGCTTGAGATTTTCCCCTTGCTTCGGCTATTGCCTCGGCAAAGTTGGCAAATAACAAGGTTAAGAATAGTATGATGAACACTGTAAAGTTATAGGCAAAGCCTCCCTGAGACTGCTCTCCGGTTAAAATCCAAAGGCATACACACAACATTACCGCCGTGCCTATTTCTACCGTAAACATAACCGGGTTTTTAATGAGTGTGGCAGGGTTTAGCTTTATAAATGATTGCTTTAAGGCTTGCTTTACCAAATCGCCCTGAAACAATGATGTGTTTTGAGATTTCATTTCTAAGATAAATTAGTTTAACATTGAGAAATACTCTGCAACCGGCCCAAGGGTTAGTGCAGGGAAAAATGACAGGGCAGCCACTATAAATATGATAGTAAACACCATGAACCCAAAAGTTGCGTTATCTGTTTTTAGCGTTCCTGAACTTTCCGGCACATACTTTTTAGCTGCAAGTATCCCGGCTATGGCAACCGGCCCTATGATAGGCAGGTAGCGGGCTAAAAGCATTACAACACCGCACGCGTAGTTCCAGAATGGTGTGTTGTCGCCCAGGCCTTCAAACCCGCTGCCGTTATTGGCAGATGATGAGGTAAATTCATACAGCATTTCGCTAAAGCCGTGGTACCCCGGGTTAGCAAGCCATGCGGCATATTCTTCGGGATTGTTGGCATACAGATAACTGGCAATGGCAGTACCAGTCAAAATAAGCAGCGGGTGCAGGAGCGCTACCATCATAGCAATTTTCATTTCGCGTGCCTCAATCTTTTTGCCTAAAAATTCAGGAGTACGTCCCACCATAAGCCCGCTTATAAATACTGCCAGTATTATGAAAATGTAAAAGTTTAAAAAACCGACACCTACACCGCCATAAAAGCAGTTAACCATCATACCGAGCAATGTAGTCGCTCCCGTTACGGGCGTCATGCTATCGTGCATTGCATTAACCGAACCATTACTGGTACAGGTAGTATAAGTAGCCCAGTTAGCCGATGCTGCTGCGCCAAAGCGTACTTCTTTACCCTCCATACTGCCCATTTGCTGTGCAATACCCATATTATCTATTGCAGGGTTGCCATTCATTTCACTTATTACAGAAGGAGTAAGCAACAACAGGAACCCTAATGTCATTACGCCATAAATTGTCCAGGCCATTTTTCTGCGTTTAAGTACGTATCCCAAAGCAAAAACCAACGCTATCGGAATCAGGAAAATACTTGCCGTTTCTACTATATTGGTTAGGTAATTGGGGTTTTCCATCGGGTTGGATGAGTTTGGCCCGTAAAAGCCACCACCGTTTGTACCCAGTTGCTTAATTGCCACGAAAGCTGCCACAGGTCCGCGGCTTATACTTTGCTCTTTACCCTCTATTGTGGTTATTGTATCTTTACCTTCAAACGTCATAGGTGTGCCGTTAAATGAAAGTATTGTTGCTACAACAAATGCAAGAGGCAGCAATATCCTTGTGACTGAACGCACAAAGTAGCTGTAAAAGTTGCCAAGGGTATCAGCAGTTTTCTCTTTCATAGCTTTGTAAACCACCGCACAAATAGCTATACCTGTTGCCGCGCTTATAAATTGCCACAGCATCAGTGTAAGTTGCCCTAAGTAGGAAAGTGCAGTTTCACCTGAATAATGCTGCAGGTTAGTATTAGTAACAAAACTTACCGAGGTATTAAAGGCAAGATCTAAACTCATAGAAGGGTTCAGGTCGGGGTTTAAAGGTAGCCATGCCATATTGGTAAGCACGAGCATCGACAGGATGAACCACACAAGGTTAATGGTAAGCAGCGCGCCAAGGTGCTGTTTCCATGTCATCTCTTTATCAGGATTAATACCCCCGATTGTAAAGAAAAGCCGGTCTATAGGGTTGAATATTTTATCGAGCCATGTATTTTCATAATTAAAGACTTTACCAATATACCTGCCCAGCGGGATAGCCAGTAAAAGTACCAGCCCATAAGTGACTATTATGCCTAAAATTTCGCTGTTCATAGTTTAAAATTTTTCAGGTTTAATGAGTACATAGGCGATGTAGCCAAATACTGCGAGAGAGAGGATAAAAAGTGCTGTCATGATTATAATTCTATTAGGGTTTTTATAAATGCTTCTTTAAGGGACTGTGGCATCAGGTTTAGGTAATCCTTAAGCCGAAGCGCAGGAGAGTTCTCAATAAAATTGCAGATGAATTCATTTTCGATACAATGCCTTGTATAAGCATGTTCTTCCTGATAAAGCATGTTTATTACTTTGAATGCTTCGGTAACTTTATCAGTGTTGGCTGCATTATCAAGCAATGACAGGCAATAGTCAGATACTGCATGCAGTATCTGGTAATCATTGGCGCCATTGGTATCTGAATTTTGTAACGCTTCAGGCAGCCATTCGGTAATTGTTTTTTTAATCTTGGTTTCCATTACAGGATTTTTAAATTTCAATCATGTAATCCCAAAACATGTACCCAAAAAAGTAAACCTACATAACCTTTTTATTTACTGGTGTTTAGGTTTATTTGGTGCTGATAGAAATAAAAATACCCTATCATTTTGATAGGGTAGGGGCTTTTAAAAAGATAGTATTTTAACCGATATTGTATTCTTCTATCTTACGATATAATGTGGTAAGAGCAATATTGAGCAGCCTTGCAGTTTCTGTTTTATTGCCATTAGTATAATTTAATACTTTCCGGATGTGCAGCTTTTCTGCGGCAGCAAGTGAAAAGGCAGATAATGTTTTAGATGCTCCTGTTTCTGTTTTAGGAGAAAGCTGCTGCATTTCATACGGCAGGCTATCAGGTGTTAGCTGTGAACTATTTTCGAGTATTACACTTCGTTCCAGTACATTTTTAAGCTCGCGTATGTTGCCCGGCCAGTTATGCAGTTTTAGCAGTTGCATGAACTCTTTAGATATTCCTGTTATTTTTTTATTGGTTTTAAGGCTGAAGGTTTTAAGGAAGCTATATGCTAACAACTCAATATCAGAGATGCGCTCCCGCAAAGGTGGCAGGTTAATAGCAAATATCGAGAGCCTGTAGTACAGGTCTTCCCTAAAATGGCCTGTCTCAATTTCCTTTAACAGGTTACGGTTTGTGGCAGCAATGATACGTACATCTACTTTGGTAACTTTGCTTTCGCCAACTTTTATAAATTCACCGTTTTATATAACCCTAAGCAGCTTTGCCTGCAGGTCTATTGGCATTTCACCAATTTCATCAAGAAAGATCGTGCCTTTATCAGCTTCTTCAAAAAGTCCCTTTTTGTCTTTTAATGCTCCTGTAAAGGCTCCGGCTTTGTGCCCGAACATTTCACTTTCTAACAGGTCATGGCTAAAGGCCGAACAGTTTATGGCTACAAAGCTTTTATCTTTCCTGTTACTTGACTGGTGTATGGCATTGGCAAATACTTCTTTACCCGTGCCGGTTTCACCTGTAAGCAGCACAGTAGTATCTACAGAAGCTACCTTCTTTGCAAGATTTACAGCCTCCTGCATTTTTTTAGATTCACCAATAACAGCACTGAAAGAATATTTAGCATCTACGCGGCTTTCAAGATTTAAAATCCGCTTAGTTAGCCTGCCTTTTTCTATCGCTTTATGGATTAAAGGAATGATCTTGTTATTATCATCACCTTTTACAAGATAATCAAAAGCGCCGTTTTTAATAGCCTGAACACCATCAGGTATGTTGCCATAGGCTGTAAGGAGTATAATTTCTGTTGCGGGGTGTTTTTCCTTTAAAACTACTGTCAGTTCAACACCGTTTCCATCGGGTAACTTAACATCGCACAGTATAATATCGAAGTCCTGTTGTTCCGCTTTCTTTAACCCCGAATTACAGTTATCAGCCTGCACCACTTCAAAACCTTCAAGGCTTATAATACGCGCCATCAGGTTTCTAAGCTTTTCTTCGTCGTCTATAATAAGGATTTTGTTCACGGGGTTGCTTCTGCTTAAATTTTATTTTATTACTTATGCAAATGTAGGATACAGAAATTGGCAATCAGTTATCGTGTTGTATTTCAAAATGATACGGTATAATAAGGGTACAATAATTATAGAAATATCGATAAACGTCACAAACAAATCATTTGTTTGGATATCAGAGATTAATGGGAACTTTGAAGCTTATTATTTCTACAAATATATGAATTCTTGAATCTTTTTAAGTTCAATTAGTAGTTAACTGCACAGTAATAATATTATAATTCGTGTTCTTAAATATTGATATAAGATTAGCAGGCAGTTATTTCTTTTGCAACATATAAGTTTGCCCCCAATTACCTAATGATTGGAGAACGGGCTGTAAAGTCATACCAAACTCTGTAATAGTATATTCAACTTTTGGAGGCACCTCAGCATAAACCTTTCTATTAATGATACCATCTTCCTCTAATTCCCTGAGTTGAGCTGTTAACATAGACTGAGTAATACCGGTCACTGAACGTTTTAATTCCCCAAATCTTGCAGGTGATGTCTGATAAACTGCGTTAATTAATATTGGTTTCCATTTACCTCCTATAACCTTCATGGCAGCAGTTACCGGACAATTTTCTTCATCAAAAATAAATTTTTTTTCTTTCATAAAACATTCATTATCAATATTAGTAGTTTTTAATATACTATGTATTAAAAATAAAACTACTTGTGTTTTAAAATATAAGTATTAAAA
>NZ_JAMWYY010000054.1 GCF_024305175.1 Flavobacterium sp. | reverse complement strand
CAATCGCTTCTTTATCCAGTTCTGTACGGTTCTTTTTCATCAGATGAAAAATTAAATCATGTAATAGTTTTAAATGTTTAAGATTTGTATTATCAATATTACTAAAAAAATTAATAGATGCAGAATGCAAATTTAATTTTTGCAGATTTTTTAAAAATCATGCATTGAAATAAGCCCGTGTTTAAAAATTTTTTAAAGACAGGTGGTTGCAGTGCAGTATGTATTATATTTTAAGCAAGTAGGCTTCAGGTATAAAGCCATGCCCAGTATATGAGTAAAAGCTGTAACGGCAGGCGCAGGTATAAAACCCACAATGGCAAACCAAAGCCTGCTTTTTTATTTACCGCCATATAAATATTGGCAGGAAAAACAGCTATGAGTAATACTATTATACCCCATGCGGCTGTTTCGCTACATTGCGGAACCATTATTAGCGCCCCTAAAACTACCTCTGCAGCGCCGCTTATCAGGTTCAGCGCTTTTGGGGCAGGAAAGGCCGGAGGTATAATCCGTTCATACATTTTGGGCTTCCTGAAGTGGTTAAGCCCTGCCAGTATGTAAAGTGCGCCCATTAAGTATAAGTGCCAGGGTAAAGGCATAAACAATCGGTTTTACCCAAAGTTACGCATTTTGTTTTTTGCGGATGCGGATATTCATGATTATAATTGCAGCAATAATAAGCACAATACCGCCCCATTGCAAGGCTGTTACCTTTTCATCTAATATTATGAAAGCCATCATTACCGATACGGGCAGCTCTAATGATGATACTATACTGCCAAGCCCCAGCCCGGTGTGCGGAAAACCCGCATTCATAAGCATAGGCGGGATGATGGTACCAAAAAGAGAAAGCAAAATGCCCCATTTTAAAAAAATGTCAGTATTAAAACTGCCCGTCCAGGTATAGGCTGCAAAAGAAAATACTATTACTGCACCACCCAAAAGCATATACAGGCTTCTCTGCGCGCTGGAAAGGTGCAGTGCTATACGGTTAGAGGTAAACATGGTAGTGGTAAAAGAAGCTGCAGCAAGCAGCCCCCACATAATACCGCGCCAGTCTGGGAAGGTGCTGCTCTCTATCAGATTAGTGGCAAGGGCCGTACCGGCGAGAACAATAACTGCTGCAACTACCTTGCGCCCTGAAGGGAAGGTACGGCTAAGGATGCCTTCCAGCACTACCCCCATCCAAACTGTTTGCATAAGCATTACTATGCCTATAGATACTGGTATGTATTTTACAGCGATATAGTAAAAAATACTTGTAAGTCCCAAAGATGTACCTGCAACCATAAGCTGCCTGATGTCTTTTCCTGTAGCTTTTGTTACTTCTCCCTTTTTACGGTTGCTTCTGAAAGCGTTTATTAAAAGTAGCCCAAGCAACCCCAGTATAAACTGAGATGATGTTACCTCGGCAGTTGTATAGCCCTCCCCATAAGCAAGCTTTACAAAAGTAGCGAGCATACCATAGCTGGTTGCGCCCAGGCCCACCATAAAAACACCTTTAAGCATATTTGTTTGCGACATCTTTACCCATTTAAAAAAGCGGGCAAAGATAGGATAATACGCTTAAAGCAGAAAGCCCGTAAGGTTAAATTCAACAATGCTTTAGAAGATGCCTGTTGCAGGGGCATTTTTAATACCAATTAAAGAAGGGTTAAAACTGAATTTATCTTTAAGCAGCGAGGCATATACACTCCTGAAATCTGTTTCATGCACCAGGTCGCCATTGGTATCAAGCGAAGAAAGGTTTGGGTTGCTGCCTATGTTCACACCCTTGTTTTTACCCCCTATTATAAACATTGGGGCTGCAGTGCCATGGTCAGTCCCCCCGCCGTTGTCCTGTACCCTCCTGCCAAATTCAGAGAAGACAACAATGGTAACCTCATCCAGCTTCCCGGCTCCTTTAATATCTTTATAAAATGCATATACGGCATCATTCAAGTCGGATAGTCTTGAGGCGTGTTCAGATAACTGCCTGCTGTGGGTATCAAAGCCATTTAATGATGTATAGTAAACACTTGTGTTGAGATCGCCTTTTATCAGCCTTGCTATCCATTCCAAATTTTTGGCAAGCTTAGACTGCGGATAAGAAACCTCTTGTGGCGGAGCCTGTTTATAAGCCCTTTCAAGCTCTTCAGAACCGTCTATGGCAGAAGCTGCAATCCTTCTCACAAAATCAAGCTGCGGATTTTCGGATAATTTCCCTGAACCGCCAACCACCTGTTTGGTATTAAAGTTAAGATTGTTCATGGTAAGGCTGTTCGGCTCTTCTCCCTTCAGGGCAAGGGTGTCAATATTATCTATATTAACCCCGCCCACAGGGTGGTGCTCTTTATAATGCTGGTCTAAAAAACGCCCCAGCCAGCCGTGGCTTAAAAATTCACTAGAGGAAGAAGCGGTTTCCCATATTTCCTGGCTCCTGAAGTGCGAGCGGTTAGGCTCGGGGTAGCCCACATTTTGTATAACGGTAAGGTTGCCCTGCTGCTGTATATCGGCAAAGCCCCTTAACGCCGGGTGAAACCCCATTTCGTTACTGCCGCTTATTACTTCTTTCTTATTAATTGCAACAGCAGGCCTGTACTTGTAATACAATTCGTCTTTATAGGGAATAAACGTATTTAGCCCGTCGTTACCGCCAAGCAGTTGTACAAAAACCAGGCAGTTACCGGGCTTAAAGCCGTTTTGCTGCACCGCATATTTATATAAAAAATCGGGCAGTACCACCAGACCCCCGGTACAGGTAGCTGTTATCTTAAAAAAGTTTCTCCTGTTCATAGCTATATAATTTGAAATTCGGGGGTTTTAACCATATAATTAAAAAGCCGTATAACAGCATTATCGGCACCCGGTGACTGTGGTTTAAAATCATATACCAGCATTTCTTCGAAATTTGGCTGAAGGCTGCCATCAGCAAAGGTTAAGACTCTTTGCTGTAAAGCGTTTATAACATCTTTGTTAGTGCCGCTATGCTGCCAGTTTAACTTTACCGCAAACCCTTCACTATGTTCATCATCCTTATCACCTACAGACCGCAGCATATTCCTGCTAAAGTTCCTGCCGTTGCAAAACATATCGGCCACCCTGTTACGCTGAACGTAAAGTTGTGCGGTTAGCCAATAGCTTCCGCCTTTCCATCCTTTAACATTTGGCTGGTTAAATAAGTCCATACCCTGCTGCCTTATAAACAAAGCCGTAAGCTTGTGGTTCTGCCCTTTTATGTTAAGCTCATCCAGAAGGTGCAGCATATAAGTAAGCGGGTCTTTTATTTTAGAACCTTCGGTTGGCTTGTTAAACTCTTCGGTCACCAGTTTTTTAAGGAACGGCTTTATCTCATAATTCTCCTTTCTAAGATAGTCGCCATATTTCTTTACCAATGCCTCGGGAGGGTTATCATAAATAAACCATTGCAAAAGCTTGCGGGTTATGTGATAAGGCGCGTTAGGCTGCCGGAAGATAATATCTACCATTTCATCACTTTTAAAAGTGCCTCTCTCGCCAAAATATTCGAACGTACCGTTAAACTCGTTTCGGGTTACATATACCGCGCCGTTATCTGCCGGGGTTAAGCCCGCAAGCCCTTTAGCACCTTCTTTAATGTCCTGTTCGGTATAATTACCCTCGCCCAGTGTAAACAGTTCTAAAAGCTCGCGGCTCAGGTTTTCATTAAAGCCTTTTGCTGTGTTTTTAGTATTATCAAGATAAACCACCATGGCATTAGAGCGCAGCACTTTCTTTGTAATGTCTTTAAAATTGCCAAAGGCATTTTCCCTGAAAAGACGGTTGTATTCGTAAAGCCAGTAGTTATTCTTTACTTTATCTCTGGTGGCGACAAAGTGGTTGTGCCAAAACAAAGCCATTTTTTCGCGTAGCGGATACTCGTCCTCCTCCATTTTGGCTATCCACCAGGCTTTCAGGGCAAAAAATATTTTACTGTCCTCTTGCCTCATCTCCCTGCCAAGCTGCCTGTCTTTATGCATTAACTGCCGCTTTGCTTTTATCTCTTCAATGGTTTTAGGCTCGTCTTCCAGAAAATGCGGCAGGCTGCTGCCCGGCTTTTGCTTAAATGATTGTTCCAGAAACCTCTCTGCTCCCAGCTTTCTTATTGCGGTGGCCTGCCTGCCCGAAAACCCCAGTCGAAGAGACCATACTACATTTTTATCCATAACAGCATTTTTTAAAAGTACCTAAGCTTTACAGTAAGACTTTTTTAAACGCCGATAGTTTAAAATAATTATGATTTTTTGCTGGCCTCTTCGGTTAAATCGCTGAGGTGTATCTGTAATGCCTTAACAGAAATTGATATTTCCCAAAAAGAAACGGCAAGCGAAATAAGCATAAGCAACAGGCTGAGACCGAATAAATAAGTACCCCAGTTATGTATATCAGAAAAAAGCAATGCCATGCTGAATACTGAGAAGAACAGGCTGAGCACGCCATACATCTGCATTTGCCTGATAAGCTTGAGGCGAAGGCTAAGATTCTTTATTTCCAAGAGTATGCTCCTTGTCTGGTTTTCCTGGTAATTCTTTTTAAGTCCGCGTACTATAGAAGCAACCGTTAAAAACCGGTTGGTATAAGCCAAAAGGATGAGCGAGGTGGCAGAAAATAACAGTGCGGGGGTTTCAAGAGCTATTGTCATAATATAAAATGCAGAAAATTATAATCAAAGATATTACAATTAGCTGACAACAGGTAAACTACCGGTATGGCTATTTTGTAATTTTACAGAAAAAAGCTATGTACACAATTGTAAGGACAACATCTGAAAATGAGCATTTCAGGGAATTGGTAAATGAACTGGATAAAGACCTGGCCATTCGTGATGGAGACGACCATGCTTTTTATGCCCAATTCAACAAAATTGACAGTCTTCAGCAGGTTGTAGTATTGTATGAAGGCACCGAAGCTATTGGCTGCGGAGCCATAAAAGAATATGATACAGGAACGGCGGAAGTAAAGCGGATGTTTGTAGCCCCCACACACAGGAACAAAGGTTATGCATCTGCAGTTTTAAAGGAACTGGAAAACATGGCAAGGCAGCTTGGCTACACAAAATGCATACTGGAAACAGGAATTAAGCAGCCTGAAGCTATTTCGCTATACCAGAAAAATGCCTATGCGGTTATACCCAATTACGGACAGTATGAAGGTGTAACCGATAGTATTTGTTTTTGTAAAACATTATAAATTACAGCCGTTACTTTATAAAATCCATAACATACAGGCGCCTTTATTTGGTTTACCTTTAGGTATAAACTAAAAAACAATTGTTATGGATTCTATTAACAGGGAACAGCCCGAAGATAATTTTAAAAACCTTGCCGGCACAGAGGCCCTTGAAAAAATAAGAGAACTGGCTAAGGCCGCAGGCTCATGCTTTTTTTGCACCCAAATGCGCACATCTCAGCCTTTTGACACACGCCCGATGGCTGCCGAAAAGATTGATGATGAAGGCAACTTCTGGTTTTTGAGTGCAGACGACTCTCACAAGAACAGCGAACTGGAAGCCGACCCAAGCACGCAGTTGCTCTTTCAGGGTGGGGCACACACTGATTTTATGACACTTTACGGAAAATCATACATCAGCAGGGACAAACAAAAAATTGATGAGCTTTGGGATCCGATGATGAAAACATGGTTTACCGAAGGCAAAGACGACCCGAGGATAACCGTTATACAATTTACACCTGAGCAGGGGTACTACTGGGATACTAAGCACGGCATGGCGATAGCGCTGCTTAAAAGGACTGTGGGAGCCATTAAAGGCGAAACCTATGATGACAGTATAGAAGGCAACATAAATATTTAGAAAGCCCCATATAAACAAAAAACGCTTCAGGAAACTGAAGCGTTTTTTTATTGAGCCGATGGAGGGACTCGAACCCACGACCTGCTGATTACAAATCAGCTGCTCTAGCCAGCTGAGCTACACCGGCAACTCAATTCGGGTGCAAATATAAACCTGAAACCTAAATTTGCAAAAAAATAACTGCAAATTTTTGCAGTTATTTTTTATTAAAGTGCATTGATTTTGTCAACCAGTTGTTTAGCAGACTGTTCAAATTCTGCATTAATTTTATTATAGTGCTCTTTTTTATTCTCTACACCTTTTTCGTTCACTTTTTTAATAAGGCTGTCAAAAGAAGCAATAGCCTCATCAATTAAAGCTTCGCTTTCTTTAGTCGGTTTTCCCTGCGCAGTCATTTCCCAAATGTAAACCGCTTCTATAATATCGCTGAATACGTAGTTAATGTCTTTTTTAAGGTTTTTTACACTTGCCATTTTCTGTATGTTTTAAATTTGGTACAAAATTATAATTTATCTCGTTTGCAACTGTTAAGAAATACATATTTCCAACAAAGTTGCATTGCCTTCAAGCACATATTGCTGCAAAGCAGCGGGTATAAGTATCGTATCACCCTTTTTAAAGCTGTATGTTTTACCTCCTGATTTAAAAGTAAAACTGCCTTCGGTACAAATATAAACCGTAAAGCTGCTGCCGTCTTTCTCTTCTTCTATAGTTCCTATAAGCGGCACGTATGACGTTGTAAAGTAAGGACAATCTACCATTACATTAGCCGTATTAGCTACATTGGTATACTCGCGTTTAGCATTTGTAGTGTTATAATTCATGGCATCAAGTGCCTGCTCTACATGCAGTTCGCGCCCCTTGCCATTTGCATCGGTCCTGTCCCAGTCATAAACCCGGTAGGTAATATCACTGGTTTGCTGAATTTCGGCAATCATAATCCCTGCGCCAATGGCATGTATTGTTCCTGTTTCCAGGAAAAAAACATCACCCGCTTTTACCTCAACCTCATTAAGTATATCGGTTAGGTTTTTGTTGTTAAGGTGCTCAATATATTCTTCAGGGTCTGATTTATGCTTAAAACCTACTATAATCCTTGCGCCCTCATCTGCCTGCATTACATACCACATCTCGGTTTTGCCGAAAGAATTATGGCGTTTTTGTGCCAGCTCATCATTTGGGTGCACCTGTATAGAAAGGTCTTCACGGGCATCGAGGAACTTAAACAACAAGGGGAACTGTATGCCAAACTGCGCCGAAAGCTTTTTACCCAATAAGGCCTCTTTATGGTTTTCGAGCAGGTTCGTTAAGGTTTTTCCGGCATAAGGGCCATTTTTTACCACACTTACGTCGCCTTCAACACCGCTAAGCTCCCAGCTCTCGCCGGTAGTCTTAAAGGGAATATCTTTACCGAGTACATCGCTAAGTTTTGTGCCCCCCCAAATCCTTTCTTTCATTATTGGCTCAAAAACCAGCGGATATAATTCCATGCTTATTCTCCTTTATACGTTACAAAATTCCTCGGGGTTTCATAAAGGGTTACCTCTACCTCCATCGCTGTATCAATACGCCTGCGTATCCTGTTCCAAATAACCACTGCAATATTTTCGGCAGTGGGGTTCAGGTCTTTAAAATCAGGCACATCAAGGTTAAGGTTCTTATGGTCAAAAGGTGCTTCAATCTCTTCATAAATAATATCCTTAAGCACCTTCATATCTATTACGTAACCGGTTTGCGGGTCTATTTCTCCTGTTACACTCACAATAAGGTCATAATTATGGCCATGAAAGTTAGGGTTATTGCATTTACCAAATACGCTGTTGTTCTGCTCATCCGTCCAGTCGGGCCTGTACAGCCTGTGTGCCGCATTAAAATGTGCTTTCCTGCTAACTGTTACTTTCATTGTTACTGCGTTTACTGTAAAGGAAATTTATGTTCTTCCAGGTAATGGTAAAACTCGTCAAATATTATCCTGAACCATACCGTGTAAATATCAGGATTAGCTTTCATATCCTGCCTTACCTCTTCTATGCCCATCCACTTCCAGCTCTCTGCCTCTTCCTTGTTTATGTTAGGTTCATCATCATAATAACCTATCATTACGTGGTCGAGTTCGTGCTCTGTAAGGCCATTATCAAATGGTGCTTTATAGATAAACGAAAACAGTTCTTTAAGTTCTGCCTGTATACCCATTTCTTCCATAAGCCTGCGTGTGCCGGCCTGTATGTTAGTTTCTCCTTCGCGTTGGTGGCTGCAGGTGGTGTTGGTCCACAACAGGGGCGAATGGTATTTATCAGCAGCCCGCTGCTGCAGCATGATTTCATTTTTAGAATTGAGTATAAAAACAGAAAACGCGCGGTGCAGCAATCCCTTTTCGTGGGCTTCCATTTTAGGCATAAGCCCCACCTGCTCGTCCTGCTCGTTTACCAGTATAACTTTTTCTTCAGACATAGTACTGTAATAGCTTTCAAAAATAAGAAATTATTTGCGGGATTAGCCCGATTAACTTTTTGTTAGCACTAATAAATAACGGTACAGGCTTTGGCCTGTACCGTTTGTTGTTATTAAGACTGCTTCCTGCACCTTTCGCTGCAGTATTTTACGTTCTCCCAGTTCTTCTCCCATTTTTTACGCCAGGTAAAAGGTTTACCACAGCCAACGCATAGTTTAGAGGGCAGATAAGACTTGTTGCCCTTGTGGGAGGTATTTCCTGAAGGCATATATATCTACTTTTGCTTTTATATCGAACAGCAGGCTGTATAACCCGAAAAATGTACGGTTTACATATATAAAATGCTTGCTGCCCCTGTTAGTATTCATCTTGCGGATATTCTTATCGTTAGCAAAACGCTCGCTAAGCCCAGCTATTGCATTACTGAAGCCCTCATGCGAAAAATCGAAATGCTCATGGCGGTAAGGCTCTACAAACACATTAAGCAGTTCTTGGAACAATGCCTTAAAATAGTCAAACTCTTTAGGTTCATCATCAGGTTTAAGCACATCAAGTGTAATAAGCCTCTCTGTAAACCTTTCATCATTGGCCAGTGTTTCGGGCTGTATAAGGTCAAAATAGGGTTCATAAAACTCCTGCGGCAGCGCTTTCATACAGCCAAAATCAATTGCAATCAAGTTGTTATCTGCATCTACCAAAAAGTTACCCGGGTGAGGGTCAGCATGAAATTTATGCAGCCCGTGTATCTGGAACATATAAAAATCATACAGCGCCTGCCCTACTTTATTGCGTTCTTCCTGTGTGTGCTCTTCTTTACACCATTCAGAAAGGTGCTTGCCCTGCATCCAGTCCATAGTTATAATCTTCTCGCACGATAATTCAGGATAGTATTTAGGAAATGCAATATTCTCGAGCACACTGCAATCTTTACGGATAGCTTCGCTCTGCTGCAGCTCCAGTGTATAATCAGTTTCCTCCATCAGCTTGTCTTCCACTTCCTGAAAGTACTCATCGCTGGTGCCTTTAAGGTTAAACATGCGTAACGCTATGGGCTTTACAAGGGCAATATCTGTACCTATACTTTCGCGCACTCCGGGGTATTGGATTTTTACCGCAAGGTTTTTACCGTTTTTCCGGGCACGGTGCACCTGCCCTATACTTGCTGCATTTATACTTTCAGGCTCAAACTCATCAAAAAGTACATGCGGCTCGCAGCCAAAGTATTTTTTAAAGGTTTTCATAACCAGCGGCGCCGAAAGCGGCGGTACGCTGAACTGGCTTAACGAGAACTTTTCTACATAGCTTTGCGGCAGCAGATTCTTCTCCATGCTAAGCATCTGTGCTACTTTAAGCGCACTGCCCTTAAGCTCTTTAAGGCCGTCATAAATATCTGTAGCGTTGCTTTCATGCAGGCTGTCTTTGGTAAGCTCGGGGTTTACCATTTTTTGACCGTAGTACTTTATGTAATTCCCCCCTATTTTTACACCGGTATGCACAAGTTTTGTAACCCGCTCAATTTTATTGGTGGGGATTGAATCTAATCGTTTCATAAATTTGGCTTAAGCTGTGAATTTTTCTTTCCAGATGAATTTGCCCAGGTCGAACAGGCTTTGCAGTGGTGTGTTGTACACCAGGTCTGAAGATGCCTTAACCGATTTTTCTATAAATACATCTGTTTTTTCGAAACCGGGCGATGTGTCCTGCATCCAGAATTTAAAGATGGACAGGAACTGTAGCCACGCGGCTTCTTTAAGTGCTGTTCCCTGCGCTTTGTCGGCGCGCTCATTCTGTATATCGAAAGGCTTTTCAAGCACCGATGAGGTATAATCTGTAAATGCTTTACGGAATTCTTTCAGCTTAAGCAGGTTACGGAGGCGGTGGTTGCCGTCGCCCATCAGGTACATTATAAAGCTGCGGTTTGCAGTGGCAAGCTCAAAGAAGGTAAAGTGGAATGCCGAGAGCTTTTGCGTTCCGTCATATTCAGGATAGGCGGGCGACTGGTGTAGCATTTCAAGCGTATAATCAAACATTTCCTTAAAATACTGGTGCTCTAAAGCATCAAATGATGCAAAAAACCTGTAAAATTCTGCCTCTTCATAACCATTGTCTTTTGCAAACTTATAAACAGTTGCGGGTCTTGTGCCATGCGAAAGGCAATAGTCGGTATATTGTTCTATAATATCACTTTTAGTTGCTGCTTTCTTTATCTTTTTTGTAGCCATAATAGTAAATTTTATACTACAAATTTAAACAACAACCATGCAACAAACTTCTGAACGCCTGTTAATTATCGTTCAAAAATTTTGAAAGTTATAAGATGGTTTTGGCTATTCTTTAAAACAGTTTCACGTTGATAAAACGTAACTTTATACTACTAACCTAAAGAACCTGATTATGAAGATGACAACCATATTTTTAGCGGCTGCACTGCTGTTTGCGGGTCTTAGCTGCAAGGACGGCAAAAAAGACGAAAACATTACCGTAACCACAACCGAAGAAGTAAAACGCACTGACACCCTGAACGGACACGTGCGAACTACAACCGCAGTAACAAGGACAGTGGAAACCGACACCACCGAAACGGAAATAACTACCGGGAATGTTGAACTGGAACCTGTTGAGTAATTAAAGGCATTTTAAAGCGCATTTCTCTCCGTCTATTGCGGCTGAGATAATGCCGCCTGCATAGCCCGCGCCCTCACCGCATGGGTACAGCCCTTTTACCTGCACATGCTGCAAGGTATCTGGGTCGCGCGGTATGCGAACGGGCGATGATGTTCTTGACTCAGGTGCGTGCAGTATAGCATCATTGGTTAAGTAGCCCCGCATTGCCTTACCGAACTCTTTAAATCCTTCGCGCATGGTTTGGGTTAAAAAGCCCGGAAAAACCTGCCCTAGTTCTACAGGCGTTGTGCCCGGCACATATGAGGTTTTGGGAATATCAGCCGATATTTTGCTTTGCGTAAAATCAACCATGCGTTGCGCGGGTACACGCTGTGTTTCGCCTGCAAGGTGCCACGCCTTTTGCTCTACCGCTTTTTGGAACTCAAGCCCTGCAAGTGCCCCAAATTTAGCATAGGGTTTAAAATCTTCGAGTTTTAGCTCTACCACTATACCCGAATTTGCTGTTTCCTGGTCGCGCTTGGATGGCGACCAGCCATTTGTAACCACCTCGCCAGGACTGGTAGCACATGGTGCTATAACGCCACCGGGGCACATGCAAAACGAATACATACCCCTGCCGCTTACCTGCTTTACAATGGCATAAGGGGCAGGTGGCAGGTAATAGCCACGTCCGGTAGTAAAATCGCAACTGTACTGTATACTGTCTATCAGCTTTTGCGGATGCTCGGCCCTAACACCCAATGCAAAAGGCTTCGCTTCTATATATATTTTTTTGCGGTCGAGCATTTCGAAAATATCCCTTGCCGAGTGCCCTGTGGCAAGGATTATCTTATCTGCTTTAATGATATCACCATTTTGCACCTGAACACCCTGTACAGCATTCTCTTTAACAAGAATATCTGTTACGCGAGTATCAAACAGTACCTCGCCACCAAACTCTTTTATTTTTTCGCGCATCTGCTGAATTATCTTCGGCAGCTTATTAGTACCTATATGCGGATGTGCCTCTACCAGTATATCAGGCGATGCGCCAAATGCTACAAATAACCGTAGTATGCGGTCAACATCGCCACGCTTTTTAGATCGGGTATATAATTTACCATCAGAGTAAGTGCCTGCCCCGCCTTCGCCAAAACAGTAGTTAGAATCTTCGTTAACAATATGGTCGCGGTTAATGGCTTTAAGGTCGCGCCTGCGCGCCTGTACATCTTTACCACGCTCTATTACAACAGGTTTAAGCCCTAACTCAATGAGCTGCAATGCCGCAAAAAGCCCTGCCGGACCCGCCCCTATCACAATTACCTCTTTTGCATTACTCACATCTTTATAATCAGGCAGTGCCAAAGGCTGCTCATTATACTCCTCATTATAATAAACGGCAACCTTCAGGTTTATTTTAACGGCTTTCTGGCGGGCATCTATACTGCGCTTAAGCATGGCAATATGCCTTATCTCATTTGGGTTTACATGCATTAGTTTTGCAACGTGGGCAGTAAGCAGTGGCATTTGCCCGGCAACCTCCGGTGCAACCTGTATTTGTAACTCTCTTGGCATGCCGCAAAAGTAAATAATTTGTTTAAGGTTTCAAGTTCTAAGTTTAAGACTGAATATTCATTATCAGGCTTAAGTCCTGCTTTGAAGATTATTGTGCTTTTTCCTCAAAAGCATGAAGGGCAAAACTTGCCAGCCAGTGCTCTCCTTCATAGTTACCATCTACAATAGCGGGTAACGAATAGGTAAGGTGCTTATTTGCCAGCGCGGAAAGATGTCCTAGTTGTTTAGGGTATTCTTTGGCAAGGCGGTAAAAATTCCAGGCACGGCTAAAGTTAAGCCCGTCTAAATGCACCAGGTGGCCATCCTCCCTGTCTGATACTTTACCCGGCTCCCAGTCATATTTTTTACTGAAAATGGCAGGTGCAAAATCTTTAAGCCATTTTAAAAATTCATCCTTTGGCATGATACGCTGCATGATACCGATTTCCTCAAGGCAGGGCGACAGGAAGTCGGTTCCGCTTGGCTCCCACCCAAATGGGCAGTTTTCATCATTTTTAAACAGGCGCAGGGCATTATCCCTGATGCTGTTTTGCAGTGCAGTGTGACTGGCATGCACGGCATAATCCCACGCGAATGACATACCGAAAGCGGTATTGCTGTGCGTGCCCACCCGCAGTGCATAATTGAGTTTTGGCAGGAATTCTATATACCTTTCGGCAAGCAGGTTGGTTAGCGGCTGTAAATTCGCAGCAAGTTGTTTTGCGAAAGGTTCATTATAGGTATCAAGTTCCTGTTGCAGCTTTAACAGCCATGCCCAGCCATAGGTACGCTCATAAGACTTTTCGTGTTTTTTATTGAAGTAGGCTACCTCTTGTGCAATATTTTCAGCAGAAAGGTTTGTTTTCAGTTTACCGATTATTTCTTCCCTCCTGTCAAGGTCAGGAAAGTGCTTCAGTAAATAAACAAGGCTCCAATGCCCGTGTACCGATGAGTGCCAGTCAAAACACCCGTAAAATGCCGGATGCAGCACTTTAGGGCCCGCCAGTTCTGTCGAGTCGGCTAAAAGCTGGCTGAGCTTGTTAGGGTATTCCTGCTGCATGCATTTCAGCGGCAATCCGGCCAACCCATTAGCTCGCTCTAAGGTAAGCTCCTGCGCCGAGGCAAATGCACTTATAAGTAAAATGGAGAATAAAGTTATTTTCATCTTTTAAAAGGTCTTTTTCAAATATAGGTTTTTTTGAATAATGCTTGTAAGTACTCAAATCAAAATTCCCGGCCATAAGCCGGGAATTATAAGGGGGAGAAAGCAAAAATGTAAATTAATATACAATCTTTTTAGTTACTCTTCCTTTTTCTGTTGTAATGTTTAGTATCAACATCTGCTGTTGCGACACCAGGTCGGATATCTCTGTTTTAACATCATTAATTCCGTTCCTGCTGTATAGCAGCCTGCCCCTTACATCGAATATTGCCATATCTGTAATTTCTAAATTACCTCCGTCAATGGTAATAACACCATTGTTCTGGTAAACCACAACACGGTTGTTATCCAAAACCGGGTTATCCGTACCAAGCGCCTGCGGCACATACCAAACTTCAAACCTGTCATTCACAATACCTGCTTCTGTGCTGAACTCGTAGTCAGAAAGTTTAAGGTTAGTTACCGTGTTTAGTAAGTTATCCTTCAGGAAAATATCCTGCCCCTGAAGGAAAAGACCGTCAACATGGTCAAGCGTAATGGTATAAACGCCCCCATCTGTAATCCTGATACCTACAGGTACTACATCAGCAGGTGTAAATGTACCCCTTGCCTGTACGGCAAGTTCTTCATTTGCAGCAAGTGTATAAACCGCCACAGCCCCATCGGTGCTGAATGAACGCCCGTCCCATCCATAATCAATGCCAAGTGTGGTTTCATTATTATAAGCAATGGCCGCCTGCTTAAACTCTCCGTTAGTACCGGTTATGTTTAACCACAGGCGCGAAATGGCAGGTTCATCATTATTATTTTGCCCTGTCCTGAAAAACTGTCCGTTGTTAACGGCGCGCCTCATGCTGTTGGTAAACTCCAGTGTACCGCCCTGTGCCTGCACAAAGAAGCCCTGACCAGAATTTATAACCCATTCCGAAGGGTCGCCAACAAATGCATCGCCACCCACATCTCCGCCCGGAGCCGTGTTTGCTGTGTATGCCGCTTTGGTTATAGTTGCATAGGTTGGTGATGATGCTGTTATATCATTACGCTTCCTGAAGAAGTAAAGCGCTGAAGCCTGGTCTATTGTCCCAATGTTTATATCAAAGAAATCATGGATGTTGATTGGCGACGGATATGGGTTACCCACCATATTGTATCCGTTAGCTGTAACCTGCATAGGTACCGGTATGTATCCGTTATTAGGTACACCTTCAAACTGGCCCGTCCACTCTTGTCCCGGTGTGCCTGCGCTGTAAACAACCCAGTCATTTGGCATACGGATAAGATAACCCCTACCCGGAATGAACTCATTTACTGCAGGCACCATAGAGGTATAAATATCCTGAGACTCACTGTAGTCATAAAAACGGTTAGGAACCGTGTTTGGTGAGAAATCAAGCAGGTTTTGCCCCCTTACCGGAGACGACCATATTGTATAATCGAGCCTGTAAAGCGGCGAACTGTTCTTGATAACAGTTATTTCTCCCGAATTAGGCACATCATCAATCTGGATAAGATTTGCGTTATCCTCTATGGTGTAAGTACCTCCGTTATTGGTAACAGCACCCTGAAGTGTAACGTTATTACCTGAAGTTACTGTAACATTTACCCCCGGCTCTACCTGTATGCTGCACGCTTCTATATCAGCGTTTATTACATAATCAGCCGCAAAGATAAGTGCAAGCCCCGGTGCAGGGGTACCGTTACTCCAGGTTGTACCGTTCCAGGTTGTTGAGGCTGTAGTAATAGTTATCGGGTCGGTAAATACCTCATCACAAGAACCGCTTTGCACTACTGCTCTTATATAAACAGTACCTGTTATCATACCAATCTCCTGGCTGGTAAGTGTCGGGGTTGTATTATTTATGAATACAGATGTGCTGAAATCATTATCATCAGAAACCTCCCAGCGCACTACGTTGCCTGTATAGCCTGAAAGCGTTACAGGATCTTCGGCCATACCGGAGCATGATGTCTGATTACCTGAAAGCACACCGGCCTCCGGTGCCTCTGTTACTTCTATTTCGGCAGCGTCTGTAGCTGTAATACCGTTTGCGTCCCTTACTGTAAGTATATAGTTTGTTGTGCCGGCAGTAGTTGTTGGCGGTGTTGCCGTTGCAGCACTGCCTAAACCGCCTGACCATTCGTAAATGTAAGGAGGCGTACCGCCTGTTACGTTAGAAGACAAGGTTACCTCATCACCTTCGCAAAAAGTACCTTCTCCTACTATGCTTACTGCCACATCCTGTGCCGCAATAGCTGTAAATACAGAAGTTTGCCCCGGTGTAAGTATAGCGCCTGCCGCTGTAAGCGTGTTGCCGCTAAGTACTGTATATTTTTCCCAGGGGTTGGTTACCTGGTTAAAAGCACCGTCAAGCTGGGCAGCGCTAAGGTTACTTTCCCCGCCTACTGCATCGCCTGGTACATACTGCGCCGTAATAGTAGCTGCAGCGCCTGTTATGCCGTTTTGCGTAACATTCCAGTACCTGGTCAGGTAGGCCGGTGTGCTGTAGTTATCAGGGTGTACAGCATCGCGAACATTTACTGCTACTGTTGCATTACTAAACGATCCTGAAAGTATCTCAACCGTTATTGGAGAGTATGTAGTATTGCTGGTTTTTTCGCCAATTGGATAAAAATAAGAGCCTGCTGCTGTAAATGGCCTTATGAGTTCGCCTTCTCCGTCTGCAACTATCATTGTAGTGGCAGAGAAGTTACCGGCTACTGCATTGGCACCCAGCGTTAAATCATAAGCCCCAAGATTTAACAAACCTGATGTTAGCGTTAATGTTCCTGACACCCCTGCATTTGCAGAAAGGTATGTTTCGCCCGTAGTTTTATTAATTGTAAAATTACTTAATTGCGGCGATACTGTACCGCCAAGGTACTGCTCATCTATACCATTGAAATTTACAGCAGTTGATGCAAAACTTACTGTTTGGTTGGTCAGGAGGTCTCCCGCTATATTTAATGTTGACGGAAGCGTAGCGCCTGTACCGCTGATTATAAGGTTATGATAGGCTGTAAGCGCACCGTTAGGTGTAATAACCGTTTGGTTAGTGCCGGTATATTCTACAGTATTTTCTACTGAGCCTACAAATAAAGAGCCTGTGTTGGTTATCTGTCCTGCTATACGCATTACATTGCCTGTTACTGCCCTTAATGATGCGCCCGAAGCTACAGTCAGGTTATTAAAGTTGGTTTCACCACCAATTGTGGCATCAAGGGCTGTAAAGGTTACAGTACCATTGCCGGGGTTAAAGGTACCGTTGTTAATCCATGCACCTGTAACGCCTGTTATAGTTAGTTGCGAACCTGTTGGGGTATTCAGTATACCTCCGGCCTCTATCGTTAATGTACCTATTGTAACACTGCTGTTAAGTATAGGGTCGTTAGGTGTAGTACCAGCATTCGGAATAATAACTTTGGTATTATCAGATGGCGTTGCATTAGGTGTCCAGTTGGCAGCGGTTGTCCATGAATCGCTTTGCGATCCATTCCATGTGGCAACCTGGTTTTGAGACTGCGCAAGTGTAAGTTCGCGGTTACCGAATGTTGAATTGAAGAAAGCCACATTTACATTGGTAAGCTCAACCCAGTTTTCGGTAGTATTAAAGTTAGACCTGCCCTGCTCTATTAACTGTAATGGCGATGTTACCACAACCCAGTCAACCAGCCTGTTTTCAATATTGCCGTTAAGCTCACTGTCTAAATAATGAGAACTTATTACTGCTTTTGTACCGGAGCCTCCCGTTTGTATAAAATCATAAGTACGCAAAATACCGTCAGGTTTGCCCGCAGGAGCGCTGCCAAGCGTTATCCTGATACTCATAGAAGTTGGCAGTGTGCCTACCGCCGGGAAGAATATCGAGGTTGTAGGGTGTCCGAATGTATATAGTTTATTAGCGACAATTCCGGTATTCCTTGTAACGGTACCGCTCACATCTCCCGTACCCGTGTTTGCCGCATTAGGCCCCATAAATAAGGTATTGGCGCCTGTAGTGAAGCTACCCACAGTAGCCGAAGGGTTTGCATTAGGCAGATTAAGGTCGCCGTTAACCGTTACATTGCCCGAGGCTGCTGCACCCCCGGTAGTTGCAACCGTTACATTATTATAAGTACCGCCCGGAAGTGTCTGCGCTGCTGTGGCAGCATTTAGTATTACAGTTCCTGTGCCGCCCCATGTTCTTCCTGATGTAAAAGGTGTGCTGCCGGTATTTTGTGTCGTTATGGTACCATTGTTTACAATAGTGGATAGCGAACCGGTAAGCGTACTTGTACCCAAAGCCAGTGTTTGAGAGGCATCAATAGTAAGTGTGCCGTTAACGGCAAGGTTATTTGCGGCTGTAACCGTGTTGTTATTAGTTGTATTTACAGTAAATGCGTTGAATGCATTAGTGGTTCCCGGCGTTGCCTGGTTAAAACTTAGTGACGGGCTGGTATTACCTGTAACCACAAGGTTAGAGGAAGCGCTTCCTCTTAAGCCCCCTGCTGTGGTGTTGGTAACAGTACCCGCTAAGGTAAGTGTGTTGCTGCCAACAGAAAGCCAACTGTTATTTAGAAAAGTAACGTTGCCCTGCACGTTAACATCTCCCGAAAGCTGGGTGTTACCTGCAACGGTATAGTTTTGTGCTGTGCCATTAAAATCTGCAAAAGCAGTTGTTGGATTAGCAACAATTACAACATCATCAAGTGCAATTTCATCATAATTTGTTCCTGAAACGCCACTTAGCGTCCATCTTAAATGGTAATAATTGTTAGATGTTACATTTATACCTGTAATAGTAACTACTTTATAATAGGCTTTCCAACCCGGCACCTCGTCGGGTGTTGTGGCAGTTGTTTCATTTATAGAAGCGATATTTGTATATGTGCCATTAGCACTTGAGGCGTGGCTGAAATTAAAGCTGTTAGAGCCTGTTTCATCGTTATATACATATACTTTATATCCTACGCTTAATGATGTTATGGCGGCGCCTGTCTGGTTCTGGAACCTGAAGGTTACTGTACCGGGTGCAAAATCGGCAGGGGCAGCCTGTATGCCCAGGGCATAATTACCCGGTGCTACTTCAAAACCGTATAGCCCTGCGTCTGTAACCCCACCTTCAGATGAGCCACTGTCATAAGCTGTATCCTCGTTATTATTACCCCCGAAGTTTATGGCACCATCCGCAAATCCTGAAAATGCCCATGAGTATGAGTTAAGCTCACCCTGCTCAGGTACACTACCAACACCGCCTCCCATAAAAGCACCGTTGTTTACGCCATCTACAGTAGTATCAAAATTTATCCTGTAAGCTGTGTTTGCAGTGGTTACCTGCAGGCCAAGTGGCGCGTTAAGCGTTAGCCTGCTGCCCGTAGCCGGTGATGTGGTGCGGTAGTTTTGGGTACCGCCGCTGCCGTTATATTCATAAACAGCCACATGATAGGTTGTTGCCGCAGTTAAGCCTGTAACTGTTACAGATGATGCACTGCCTGCATAAACCACATAGTTACCTGTACCCAGTTGAGAGCCTGAGCCAAATGTTGCCGAAGCGGTATAATTAATACCATCCGCGGGGGCAGTATCTACAGCACTGCCGGAACGTATTACAACAAGCCTTTCTGCTCCGTTGCCGTTAGTCCAGTTAACTGTAAATGATGAAGCACCCACATTTGTAAAGTTTACCCCTGTAGCCGAAACAGAAGGCTCTGCTGCCAGTACCTTGCCCGATACTGCAACAAGCCTGTTTGCAGCACTTGTTGTGCTTACTGTAATGTTATCCGAATAAATGCCTGCCACGGCAGATGCTTTTAGCCTTGCATATACAGTTACAGGCTGCCCTGTTAGCGTTGTTCCTGAACGTGGTAATATAATAGCATCAGCATAGCCTGATGCGGCTGACGTGGAAACTTCAAAATTAGCAGGGGCTGTAACCGTAACATCATTAGTAAGGTTAGCTCCGCTCACGGTAAACGTTTGTGATGAGGATGCCGTACCCGTTACGGTTGTTACAGATGGCAGTGCCGTAGTAGATGTGATTATAGACGGAACAAGTTGCGGATTTATTGTAAAAATAATACTGTTTGAAACAGCCGTACCGTTTGCCACCGTTACACTTGCAGTACCTTCCGAAGCTATATCTGTAGTGGTTATGGTTGCCGTTATCTGCGTAGGCGACACATAATTGGTAATACGGTTAGAGCCATTCCAACGGACAAGGCTGGATGGCGTAAAGTTTTCTCCGGTAACTGTTAAAGTAAACTGCCCAGATCCTGCTACCGCAGCTGCAGGAGATATTGATGTGATTACCGGTTTTTCTACTGTAACCGATATATTGTCAAATAAGGCATTTTGATTATTTTTTGTAGATGCATTCCAAAATGCTCCTAAAAGTGGCAGTGCCGTGCCTGTACTTGCATTGTTAGTTACAGTACCCTGAGATGTGAAATTACCTGTAGAAGGCTCCTGAAAAGCACCACCATCATTACGGAGATAAAGCTGCCATTGGTTGTTGGACGGATTATAAGTTACCCTTACACTTAAATACTGGTTACCAAAATCAGTAAAACCGGCAGCACCGGATGCCAATAGTGTAGTATTGGTACGTATACCCGCAGTATATCTTATAAGACGTACAGGGTCGGTCTTACCGCTGTTACCAAGCAATATCGCATAGCCGGTACCTGTTGTGGCAGTTGTGTTTGATGTTCCTGCCAATACAAATACTGAAGCATACAATCCGCTTCCGGGACCGGAAGGGTTAGAGCGCTGCTGCCTCATATTAAAATTCCATGTAACAAGCCCGGGATTACTGCCCAGTATTGTATTATAGGGGGTAGTAAAATTTGATGTACTTGTATAGGCTAAAATCCAGCCATTTACGTTTGCTGCACCCGACGCATTGTTTGTAAGGGTTAGTAACCCTGAATTGATACGGGCGCCAAGGTCATTACCACTTCTCAGCATCGACCATGTAGGGCTGCTGCCAATAGCGCCGTTTGATGTTGTAAAAGATGTACCTGCCGAGGTACTGAAAGCGTCGCTAAAAACAATTTCCTGGCTCTTTGCATTACTGCAGATAAGCAGGAAAAGAAATGTAGCAGCACCCAAAATGTAGTTGCGTAATTTTTTAATCATACATTCAAAATTTAAATAATTTTCACCTAAACTAATTCTAATATAAAAATTCAAAAAAAAATATTGGCTTTTTTTAACATATATTCACACATATTAACGATTTA
>NZ_JAMWYY010000053.1 GCF_024305175.1 Flavobacterium sp. | reverse complement strand
AAAAACGAAATGGCAGCCAATAGGCTGCCATTTCGTTTTTAAAATGTTTTTTGGTTTTAGTCCCAATCCGGGGCATTCCTGTTTCTTCCGAAATAGTATGTTAATCCGAATGAGGCATTAAATAATGTTCCCATAAAGGCATTATTGCTTGGCTTTCCTTTCGGGTATGTTCCGTCAAAATCATAGTGCTGAGAAAAGTTCATTACGAAAGAAAGGTCTAGCATAAGTGCAAAATCTTCGCTCAGGTATAGCTGTGGTGTAACTCCAACAATAACATTACCAATATTATCAATACCGTTACTGTTTATAGACTTTAATGAGGAGTACCCAAGACCGCCATGTGCCAGCATATTAAAATAATTATTGGTTGCATAAGGTATTGCAAGTGTCCTGCCCAGGTTATGAACAGCCTGTACCGAATATCTTGAATAATCTGTACCCAGTTCAGGGTTGCTTCCTGTCCTGAACTTGTCCTGGCCATAGTCAAACTTAATACCCCAGTTTTCATCAACCATATAGCGGAAACCGACATCAAAGTGCCCAAATTGTGTAATACCGGGACTTCCGGACATTCCTAACCCAAATCCTGCTTCAATCGAATATTGGTCAAATTTTCGTTGCGCAGAAACTGAAAAAGAAATAAATAGCAAAAATAAAGTAATCTTTCTTACCATAAACAGCGTATTTAAATTTGTGTAAAGATATTATTATGTGGTATTTAATAATAAAAAAAAATGAAAAATTAACACTTAGCAACTTTCTATACCTGATTGCTTTAAAACCATATGCCTCATTTTTACGTAAATAACATCAAATTGGTTTCAGTATTCATGAAACATATTTTATGATGTGTGTTTATTTATTGGTTAGGTTGACGTAAGGTGCGCTTATTAAGCCGCACCTTACTTTTTTTAATACAGTATTTGGCATATAAAGTATACAAATTCAATATTTTTGCAGCGTAATAAAATTGTTATGCTCGCTGTACAAAATATATCTTTCGGCTATACCGAAACTACCATACTCCATAATATATCGTTTACTGCCAAAAAAGGACAGAATATTGCCGTTATAGGCGAAAGCGGCTGCGGTAAAAGCACAATGCTGAAGCTAATATACGGGCTTTATGACCTTAACAGCGGCGCTATAACATATAAAAATGAGCCAGTGCTCGGGCCGGCAAACAACCTTATACCCGGTATGCCTTATATGAAGTACCTGGCACAGGATTTCGACCTTATGCCCTATATAACCGCAGCAGAGAATGTGGGTAAGTTCCTTTCTAATTTTTATTTGGAGGAAAAACAGCAGCGTATTAATGAATTGCTACAGATTGTAGAGATGGAAAATTTTTCCGGTGTAAAGGCACAATACCTTAGCGGCGGGCAACAGCAGCGTATTGCCCTTGCAAGGGTATTGGCGCTGGAACCTGAGGTGCTGTTACTGGATGAGCCATTCAGCCATATTGATAATTTCAGGAAAAACGCACTGCGCCGTAATTTGTTTGCTTATCTTAAACAAAAAGGGATTATATGCATTGTAGCCACGCATGACAGTACTGATGCGCTATCTTTTGCTGATGAAACCATCGTGCTTAAAAGCGGCAGGTTGATAGATAAAGCTGCGCCCAAAGATATTTACTATAATCCTAAAGATAAATATACCGCCTCTTTGTTTGGAGAGGTAAACGAAATTAAACTTGAACTACTGACACTTACCAATAAAAGCGACGAAACCGTACTCATATATCCGCACCAGCTAAAAATTACCGAAGATGGTCCGCTTAAAGTTGTTGTTAAGCAAAGCTATTTTAAGGGCAGCAGATACCTTATAAAATCGGCGCTGGGCAGGCAGGTACTATTTTTTGAACATTATACAGCATTACCTGTAGATAAAGAAGTAAGCCTGGCAGTTGACAGGAATGCTTTTGGTTAATTGATTGTGATAGGGTAAATAAACGTGGCCCTTACGGGTTTACCAAACTGAAAGCCCGGAGTCCATTTACCGCTTGATGCTATTATCTTTATAATTTTTTTATTGGTTTTCTCATCCAGGCCTTCAATAATTTTAATTCCGGTTATACTGCCATCTTTCTCAACAGTAAATGATATCTTCATTTTTCCTCTTTGTGCTGGGCGATGGTTTTTCATTTTTCGGGCTACGTATGCATAAAATTCTTTCATACCTCCCGGGGGTTCGGGCATAGAATTAACTCCGGACTTTAAAAGGCTTTTAGGTACTGAAGTTGTATCTTTTATTTCTATTAATGTACTTGTAGAATCTGAAAAAGTTTCCTGTGCCTTTAAAATCAGGCTAAACGCTAAAGTAAAGAATAAGCTATATAAGGCTTTTGACATCTTTTTTCTGCAAAAATAAGTGAATTTAGTAAATGGTGTTTTTTTTATTTTTACTAAAATGGTAGTATATAACAGTATCTAAATTACATAATTGCTAATTTTGCAATTCAATTATTTAAAATAAGAATAGATGTACAATTCGAAAATATCCGGGCTTGGTTATTACGTTCCCGAAAATGTTGTAACGAACAATGACCTCTCTGAAATAATGGATACCAATGATGAGTGGATACAGGAGCGTACCGGGATAAAAGAAAGAAGGCATGTGGTTAAAGGCGATGGCGATACTACCACAACTATGGGTGTAAAAGCAGCAAAGATTGCCATAGAACGTTCCGGCTTAGGTATTGACGATATCGATTTTATAGTATTTGCCACACTTAGCCCCGACTATTATTTTCCGGGGCCGGGGGTACTGGTGCAGCGCGATTTGGGCATGAAGCGCACTGTGGGAGCGCTTGATGTGCGCAACCAATGTTCGGGTTTTATATATGCGCTGTCAGTAGCCGACCAGTTTATTAAGACAGGGATGTATAAAAACATCCTGATAATAGGTTCTGAGCTGCATTCTACCGGGCTTGACATGACCACACGCGGGCGTGCCGTTTCTGTTATATTTGGTGACGGTGCAGGGGCTGCTGTTTTAAGCAGGGCAGAAGATAATACTAAAGGCATACTTTCTACCCACCTGCACAGCGAAGGGCAGCATGCCGAAGAGCTCGCACTTATAGCGCCGGGTATGGGCAAACGTTGGGTTACCGATATAATTGCCGATAATAATCCTGACGATGAAAGCTATTATCCGTACATGAACGGCCAGTTTGTGTTTAAAAATGCCGTAGTGCGCTTTAGTGAGGTAATTATGGAAGGGCTTAAGGCAAACAATCTGCAGGTGAGTGATATTGATATGCTGATACCGCATCAGGCTAACCTGCGTATTTCACAGTTCATTCAGCAAAAGTTTGGACTTACAGACGATCAGGTATATAATAATATTATGAAGTATGGTAACACCACAGCGGCATCTGTGCCTATTGCACTTACCGAGGCGTGGGAGCAGGGCAGGATAAAAGAAGGCGATACCGTAGTGCTTGCAGCTTTTGGCAGTGGCTTTACCTGGGGTAGTGCCTTTATCAAGTGGTAACCCCGTTATAGTTTATACAATATCAGGCAGCAATTAATGGCTGCCTTTTTTATATGCTGTATAGTGCCAGGCACGCCAGCAGGATAATTAATGAAAGTATATATTTAAAGAGTTGTTCTCTGTAATTCTCCTTTTTAGCATGGGTTAATAACTGGTATAGTTTTGTTATTACAAGCAACAAAAATACTATTATAGCACCTAGCATGTAATTATCATGCAGTTTGGGCGTGCCCCATTTGTAAGTAATAAAAGAGCCGATAAAATATGCGGACAATAACCAGTTTACTACATTCTTCATTTTCATTGCAATTTAAGTCCGCAAATGTAATAGTCTGCAATTTGTAGTGATTACGGTTTTCACACAATTAACTTTTACAGCCTGAAAGCTGTTTTTTGTATCTTCACCATTATAAATTAAGCTAAATGTCCCGCATAATGTTTTGGTTTCTGTTGTTGCTTTGTGCTGTGCTGTTGGTGTATTACTTTTTTCCTGAGAAAAAGCTGCCCGAAGGAAGCACCGTAAATAAGCTCGTTGTATATAAAAGCAAGCATAAAATGTATGCGTACGACGGCAACGAGTTACTGAAGGTATATACTATCTCACTTGGCAAAAATCCTGTAGGGCATAAGCAGTACGAAGGTGACTGCCGCACACCTGAAGGTGTTTATACGATAAACGACCGTAACCCAAACAGCGCCTATCATAAAAACTTAGGCATATCATATCCTAACGAGACCGACAGGAAAAATGCAGCAAGGCTGGGAAAACCTCCCGGCGGCGATATAAAGATTCATGGCTTGCGCAATGGCAGGGCTTGCATATCTAAATTTCACCGATGGAAAAACTGGACAGCAGGCTGTATAGCTGTAACCAACGCCGAGATAGATGAACTGTATAAAGCAGTGGTGCCCGGCACTGCTATTGAAATTTATCCTTAGTTATTACTCTCCTTAAATTCCTGATATTCGGCTCCGGGCGAAGGGTTATTATAAGCCCTGTAGTAAATGTATTTAGCGTTAAAATCTAAATCAGGGTATAATTTCCTTACTTCACGTTTTATATCTTCAAATTCCATTGTAAGCACCTTTTTATCTGAAAGAGGAACAGGGGTAACATAACTGAACATAGGGAACATACCCTCTGTATTTACTACAGGTTTTAGATCTATTATTTGCGGGTTGCTGCTTACATTACTTACAACCTGCGGAATTTTATACTTTTGGTTAACCGCAGTTTGCCATTGTTTCTGATAGAAGTTCATCTTCTCATGGTTATCATACAACAGCATTTTTCCGGCAGGCTCCAGGCAGCTTACTGCAATATCAGAATAAAATAAGGCGTCTATAAGATAACCTTCTTTCTCTTTTTGCTTAGCAAGCTCGTAATATTCGTCGGCATTTTTGCCAAACTGTCCAAATACCCCTACATTAACGTGATCAACTTTCCATTGGTTATCGTGCAGTTCATATATAACAGTAATCAGGTAATCTCCTATACCCATGTAAGAAGTTGTAAGCAAGGCTACATAGGTTTCTTTAGTGTTGTTTTTATAAGTAAAGGTAAATTGGTCTTCTTCAGATTCAAGCTTCGCATAACTATTAGTATTGCTGTGCTTGTTATGATATTGTTTATAAACCTTATAGTCGGTAGTCAATATACCTTTACGAAAGGCCCACACAGAGCTCTCTATGCGGCTGCGAAGGAACTTTACAAAATCAGGAGAGCCTAAAGCTTTAAATGCCTGGAGGTCGCTGTTACTCATTGCGGCAAGCAGGCTGTCGTTCTTACGGCTTATAACTTCCTTTAGTTCGGGCGCAATTTCATTATCGGTTAAGGTTTCGGTTCCGTTGCAGCTCTGTAAAAGTAGCACTATTACCAAAGCCTTGCATAAAGTTAGTAGTTTGTTCATCAGTGTATGGTTTATTGGTTGGCAATTATACCAATTTTATACCAACACTGCAAACACAATTATTGCAATTTATTTGCGGCTACACCGGATGCCATATATTTCTGGAGGTCTTCTATCATTAGCGTTACGCCATTGTTCATTAACTCATAAAAGCGCTCATCGCCTTTCCATCCTGCGGGATATGACTCGGCGGGAAAAGAAACTCCGCCTGGTTCTGTATATATGAAGTTATGGAAAATGTACGTATATTTACCTTCATCCAGCTTTATCCTGCACTCGTGGTACATTGTGCCTTCCTCATTAAATTCAGGCATCCTGAAAAAGCCTCTTACAACAAGGGCTTTGTCAGTTTCATCCTGTACCACTTCTCCCGAAAAATAATGAGCTCTTAGCCATTCTGCGGCTTTTTCAGCCATTATTTCCTGCTTAACAGAATCTATTGCAACTTCTCCTTTATAGGCAATAAGCTTCTCTGCATTTACCGGAAGCTTGTGTTGTGCATTTACTGTTTCTAAAACTGTTGTAAGCATTATCAATGCTATCGTAATGTAGTTTAACTTTTTCATATCAATTCGGTTTTTGGGTTCGCTTCATTTTTGATACATATCAAAATTACGCATACCTAAACAGACCGGACAGCAGTTTAACATTACCTAAAGTTAATGATAGTTAAAACAGGTGGTTTTTTAAAGGAAGTTGATTGTTGTGGTTGTAAGGAGTAAAATATGCTGAAATAAAAAAGCCGGAACAAGTGTTCCGGCTTTCAGGGGTGAATGAGGGGTCTCGAACCCCCGACCTTCGGAACCACAATCCGACGCTCTAACCAACTGAGCTACAATCACCATTTATTTTGCGAGTGCAAATATAACGCTGAATTTGATTTTCTGCAAGAAAACCTTAACTTTTTTATATCAAATCGCTTAAAGTGTTCACAGCCACATACCTTTCAACAGTAAAGCCTTCGCCATATTCGGTATTTATAAGCCTGCCGAGGTCCTGGGCGCGGTAAAGTATGCTCTCTTTAAAGTTTTTTGTGGCTATTGGGGTTACAGGTTCTTTGCTGTCGGGGTCATAAAATTGCGACTTATACGCCATTAATGATGCCACTTTTTTATCCATAAATCCGGTAACATCCACTACAAAGTCAGGTATTATGTTTTTCCATTGTATATAGTGGTACACCAGTTTTGGCCTCCAGGCTTCCTGATTTTCGCCTTGATGTGTGGTCTCTATTTTCCTTAAACCTGAAAGGAAACAGGCATCAGAAACAAGTTTGCTGCCCTTGCCATGATCTATATGCCTGTCGTCTATAGCGTTACATATTACAATATCGGGCCTGTACTTCCGAATCATTTTTATAACCTCAAGCTGGTGTTTTTCATCATTGGTAAAAAAACCGTCGCGAAACCTCAGGTTTTCCCTTACTTCCACACCAAGTATCCTGCCGGCTTCGGCAGCCTCTTCATCGCGTATTTCGGCAGTACCGCGGGTACCCAGCTCACCACGGGTTAAATCTATAAGCCCGACTTTTTTGCCGAGTGAAATTTCTTTCGCTATCGTGGCGCCACAGCTTAATTCTGCATCATCAGGGTGCGAGCCAAAAACAAGTATATCTAGTTTCATGTTATCTGTTTAAAAACGTAAAGGTACAAAAACCTGAGCAGGAGGTGTTATAAAACCCTGCGCATGGTAATGCTTTTGTTTACGGTTTCATGGAATTCTTTCTCGGGGTTACTGTCTTTTGTAATGCCGCAGCCAATAAATAATTGTGCAGTATTGCCTGTAATTTTCATGCAACGAAGGTTTACAAACAAATCGGACTTGTCCTGCTGTCCGCTCGCAAAATCTGTATTAAGTTCCCCCAGAAAACCGGAGTAAAATTCCCGGTTATAGCCTTCGTTTTCTTTCAGGAAAACAGCCGCTTCATCTTTGGGCATCCCACACACGGCTGGGGTAGGGTGCAGTTTTTTAATTACATCGCTTAGCGCGATATCATTTTTTAATTGTGCCGTTATATCGGTTTTAATGTGGGCAAGGTTGCCTGCACGAAATGTATATGGGCTCGTGGCTGTAATATTTGTACAGCTTTCCTGTAATGCTTGTGTGATATAATCGGTAACAATTTGTTGCTCTTCCTGTTCTTTTTCCGGCCATACGGCTTGTATCCCGACATTATAAACCTGTGTACCCGCAAGTGCAACAGTATGTATTTTACCCTTATTTGCCTGTAATAATTGTTCGGGCGTTGCGCCCATCCAAAGCCCTGTCATTTCAGAATAGAAGCAATAGCGGAAAGCATTTGGGTAAGCCGGGAGCAGCCTCCTGAAAATTGTAGTAACATCTGCACCGGTTTCAACCGTTTCAGTGCGTGAGGCTACCAGTTTGGTGAAATCATTGCTTTTAATAGCAGTAATGCATTTTCCTACCAGTGCCTCAAAAGCCGCTTTTGCATTTGCATCAACACTAAATTCGCGTGCAGATGAAATCTCTGCTAAAGGCAAATCTATATGTTGAGTTAGTACCTCACATTCCGCTGCGGGTAAAAAAACAGCTTCACCTCCGGAGAATGGTGCAAAAACAAAACCTTTATTGCTCAAATCATTTGTATGTTCTATGCTTTTTTTACTCCCAAACAATCCGGTAACAACACTTGCACCCGGTTTGCAATACACAGCAAAAGGCAGTTGGGCTTTAAGATGTTTCTTAATTTTATCTGTTAATTCAGTCATTGTAAAATAGGGGAGTTAACTCTTTTTGCGCGGCAGCACCATATTGGTTATTTTGCATAAGGAGATAAGCCTTCCTTCCTCGTCGGTAATTTTTACCTCCCACAGGTGCAGGCTGCGACCCTGGTGCACAATACGGGCTGTACCTGTAACAACCCCATCGCGCTTGCTGCGCAAATGGTTTGCCGATATTTCTATACCGCGCACCTCCTGCAGTTCGGGGTTTACAAAAAGCAAAGAAGCCGCACTGCCCACACTTTCTGCCAACGCTACCGTTGCACCGCCATGCAAAAGCCCCATTGGCTGGTGCACACGCGGGTTCACGGGCATTTTAGCTTCAAGAAAGCCTTCACCGGCATCAGTATAAACAATTTCAAGGGTTTGCATCAGGGTATTATTGCTAAAGCGGTTGCACATTTCAAGCGCTTTTTCTTTGTCAAATGCCATAAATATTGAATTATAGGAAGTGTAAAATTATAAAAAATCAGCAAGACCATAATGCTTTATACAGGCATAAAGACTAAAATGCACAAACAGGCGTTACAATCAAAATGATATACTGTTATTTACAGGAAATAGCTACTTTTACCAAAAATAATTAATTGCTATGCGATATTGTGTACTCTTTGTTATTGCTGCTTTAGCGCTGCTTACTGCCTCGTGCCGTAACGATTTTGAATTTGAACCCAGCACGGGCGACCTTTCTTTTTCGCGTGATACGGTTTACCTTGATACTGTGTTTACCAACATAGGCTCCAGTACTTATACGCTAAAAGTGTATAACCGCAGTAATAAAGATATTAGCATACCAAGCATACGCCTCGGGCAGGGCGAAGACTCTAAATACCGCCTTATGGTAGACGGTATGCCCGGCAAGGTATTCAACAATGTAGAGCTGCTGGCAAAAGACAGTATGTATATATTTATAGAAACCACTATAGATTACAGCGAGTATGCTAACGACAATACCACATTTTTATATACTGACCGTATCGAGTTTGACAATGGTTCTAACTACCAGAAGGTAGAACTGGTAACCCTTGTTCAGGATGCTTATTTCCTGTTTCCGCAACGCAACGAGCAGGGGCAGTATGAGGGAGTACGGTACGACAGCGATGATAATCCGGGAGAGCCTGATATTATCTATGGCTTTAACCTTGACCGTAATGACCCTAACAATGGAGATGAATATCGATGGAATAATACAAAGCCTTATGTTATTTATGGGGTAGCTACAGTGCCTGATGGTGAAACCCTTACGGTTGACCCCGGGGCGCGGATACATTTTCATGACGAATCGGGACTTATGGTGCGCCCCGGTGCAAGGCTTGTTATAAACGGTGCACCTTCGGCTGACCCTGAAGTAATGGAAAATGAAGTAATTTTTGAAGGCGACAGACTTGAGCCTGATTTTGCAGATATAGCAGGGCAGTGGTTTGGCATACTACTGATGTCGGGCGAAGAGAATACTATAAGCAACCTTACACTAAAAAATGCTACTGTAGGCATTTATGCTAAAGCCCCGCAGGGCGATGATACTACCATACCAAAGCTGACTATTACCAATTCGCAGATTTATAATAACCGAAATTTTGGTATATGGGCAGTTAATGCCAGCATCAGCGGAACTAACCTTGCGGCTAATAACGCCGGGGTAGCCTCGCTTGCCTGCACACTTGGCGGTACCTACAGCTTTAAACACTGCACTTTTGCAAATTATTTCAATAACTTTAATCAGGTGCCGGTTGCGCTTAACGATTATGAAGAAAGACCGGATGCGGTTTATATAGCGGCAATGGATGCCCAGTTTGATAACTGCATTATGTATGGCTCGGGCAATTTAGGGCTTTCGTCAGAGCGCAGGGCAGAAGAACCTTTCAGCACAAGGTTTAATAATTGCCTCATTAAAATTGTAGACAGTGGCAACCGTTTGCGTAATAACAGCCTGTATCCGTTTGATGGCAATGTACCTGAACTTGCGGCCTATAACGATGGGTGCATTATAGCAAATAGCTTTAGTATTACGCCTGATTTTACAGCGCCATTTGATAATGTGCTAACACTGGGCGAAGGTTCTGATGCTATTGATGCGGCTGCGAACATTGGTATTATTACTGATATAACAACTGCTGTAAGGCCAAACCCATCAACAGGAATTCCGGATATTGGCGCTTATGAATATTATGCTGCCGAATAATAAATAAGTAAAAAACGGAACTATTTTTTTCATATTTTTAGTGCAACAAACGCTAAACAATTAAATATGAAAAAAATGTACACTTTAGCTTTGCTTGCCGTTGGCATGCTTAGCTTTAACGCAAATGCGCAGACAGAAGAAGAGAAGGCATGGATGGCTTACATGACACCGGGCCAGCACCACCAACTATTGGCGGAAGAAACCGGTAAATGGGATTGTGAAATGAAATTCTGGATGGATCCTGCCGCTGCTCCGGAAGTAGCTAAATCTGTAGCCGATATCAAGATGTTTATGGATGGTCGTTACCAGGAAGGACGCTATATGGGAACTGTAATGGGTATGCCTTTTCAGGGGCTTAGCACAATAGCATATGATAATGCAGCAAAAAAATTCATCTCTACTTGGGTAGACAACATGGGCACGGGCATGATGGTAACGTACGGCAACCTCTCTAAAGATGGCAAAACCATTATATTTAATGGTGAAATGACCGACCCGGTTACAGGTAAGCCAGTTAAAGTGCGAGAGGTATATACTATTGTAGATAAAAATACCCGCAAGCTCGAAATGTTTGATACTAAAGATGGTAAAGAAGTAAAAAGCATGGAGATTATAATGAAGAGAAGAGTTTAAAACAAATATTGAATCCGGCCACAGCGCCGGATTTTTAATATCAGTATTAAAGAAATATATCTTAAGTGTTTATAAGAAGAAACCTTAATTTATAAAACGGCAAATTTCCAAATCATCAAATTAATAGTTATTTTTGCGCTTTCAACAACATAACTACATAACTGATGATCCATTTCTTCGGAAACCAGACCAATACTGTTTTTGCGGTGCAGTCGCAAAACGAGCTTTCGGCAGAAGATGTACAAAAATTAAACTGGCTTTTTGGCAACGCACATAAAATAGAAAAATCCGTCCTGACGGATTTTTTTGTTGGCCCGCGTGCCGCCATGATAACACCGTGGAGCACGAATGCTGTGGAAATTACCCAGAATATGGGTATAAGCGGTATTGTGCGCATAGAGGAATTCTATAAAACAGAAGAAAGCTTTACCGGTTTCGACCCTATGCTTTCGCAAAAGTATAAAGAGCTTAACCAGGATATATTTACCATCAACATTCAGCCTGAATCGATATTGGAAGTTACCGATATAGCGGCTTACAATGAAAAAGAGGGGCTTGCCCTGAGTGCTGAAGAGGTTGACTACCTGCGCAACCTTTCGGAAAAGCTGGGCAGGAACTTAACAGACAGCGAGGTTTTCGGCTTTAGCCAGGTCAATTCAGAGCATTGCCGCCACAAAATATTTAATGGCACATTTGTTATTGATGGCGAAGAAAAACCATCTTCACTATTCAAACTGATTAAGAAAACAAGCCAGGAAAATCCTAATGATATTGTTTCGGCCTATAAAGATAACGTTGCTTTTATTAAAGGCCCGCGCGTAGAGCAGTTTGCACCCAAAAGCGCAGACAAGCCCGACTTTTATGAAACCAAACCGTTTGATTCGGTTATATCAATAAAAGCGGAAACCCATAACTTCCCCACAACCGTAGAGCCGTTTAACGGTGCGGCAACGGGCAGTGGCGGAGAGATACGCGACAGGCTTGCCGGCGGGCAGGGCTCATTACCATTAGCAGGTACAGCGGTTTATATGACATCTTATTCTCGCCTTGAAGAGAACCGCCCGTGGGAGAAAGGCATGGAAGAGCGCAAGTGGCTTTACCAGACCCCTATGGATATCCTAATAAAAGCCTCTAACGGCGCTTCTGACTTTGGTAATAAATTCGGGCAGCCGCTGATTGCCGGTTCGGTGCTTACTTTCGAACATAAAGAAGATGCCCGTAAACTGGGCTTTGATAAAGTGATTATGCTGGCAGGCGGTATAGGCTACGGCAAAGAAGACCAAAGTAAAAAACAAAAACCGAAAGAAGGCGATAAAGTAGTGATACTCGGCGGCGAGAATTACCGCATCGGTATGGGTGGCGCTGCGGTTTCATCTGCCGATACGGGCGAGTTTAGCACAGGCATAGAGCTTAACGCAATACAACGTTCTAACCCCGAAATGCAGAAACGTGCTGCTAACGCTGTACGCGGTCTGGTAGAGAGCGACAATAACCCAATAGTTTCTATACACGACCACGGTGCAGGAGGTCACCTTAATTGCCTTAGTGAGCTTGTAGAGGAAACAGGTGGGTTAATTGACCTTGACAAACTGCCGGTTGGCGACCCAACACTTTCGGCAAAAGAGATAATCGGTAACGAGAGCCAGGAACGTATGGGGCTTGTTATCGGTGCAAAAGATATTGATATACTACAACGCATTGCCGACCGCGAGCGTTCGCCAATGTACACCGTAGGCGATGTAACGGGCGACCACAGGTTTACTTTTAAGAGTGCAACCACAGGCGCAAAACCAATGGATTTTGCCCTTGAGGATATGTTTGGTTCGTCACCAAAAACCATAATGACCGATAAAACCGTAACTGCAAATTATGACGCTCCGCAATACGATAAAAATAAAATTCACGAATACCTTAACCAGGTATTGCAGCTTGAAGCTGTTGCCTGTAAAGACTGGCTTACTAATAAAGTAGACCGTTGCGTGGGCGGGCGTGTTGCCAAGCAGCAATGTGCCGGGCCGCTGCAACTGCCGTTAAACAATGTGGGCGTTATGGCGCTCGATTTTAATGGTAAAGAAGGTGTTGCCACATCAATAGGGCACTCGCCGGTATCGGCACTGGCAGATCCTGTGGCGGGCAGCCGTAACTCTATAGGTGAAGCATTAAGCAATATAGTATTTGCTCCGCTTAAAGACGGTTTAAAAAGTGTATCGCTTTCTGCCAACTGGATGTGGGCATGTAAAAATGAAGGCGAAGATGCAAGGCTTTATAAAGCGGTACAGGGTTGCAGTGATTTTGCCATAGAGTTGGGTATCAACATCCCAACAGGTAAAGACTCGCTCAGTATGAAGCAAAAGTACCCTGATGGCGATGTTATTGCACCGGGTACTGTTATTATATCGGCGGCGGGTAATTGTAATGATATTACTAAAGTAGTAGAGCCTGTGCTAAAGCGCAACGGCGGTAACATTTACTATATTAACTTGAGTAACGACAACTTTAAGCTGGGCGGCTCAAGCTTTGCACAGGTATTGAATAAAGTAGGTAACGAAGTGCCAACCATTACCGATGCTGCTAAATTTAAAACAGCTTTCAATACCCTACAACAATTAATTAAAGAAGGTAAAATTGCAGCAGGGCACGATATTGGAAGCGGCGGACTTATTACCACGCTTTTGGAAATGAGCTTTGCAGAAGTAAACCTTGGTGCCGAATATAACCTTACTGCACTTAATGAGGCAGATACCATAAAGGCTTTGTTTGCTGAAAATATTGCTGTTGTGGTTCAGGCTGATGCCGCTGTAGAAGCGGTGTTTACAGCTAATGGTATTAACTTTACAAAAATAGGTGCGCCTAAAGAGGGAGATGCCGTAACCGTTAAGAACGGGGATGATATACTGACTTTTGATATTGCAGAAACACGCGATACATGGTTTAAAACATCATACCTTTTAGACCAGAAGCAAAGTGGCATGCAAAAAGCAAAAGAGCGTTATGTGAATTATAAGTCACAGCCGCTAGTATATAAATTCCCTGAGCATTTTACAGGTAAAATTCTCTCCCCTCTCTCTGGGAGAGGGGCCGGGGGTGAGGCTCCAAGACCTAAAGCTGCAATCATCCGCGAAAAGGGAAGTAACTCAGAGCGTGAAATGGCAAACGCCATGTACCTTGCAGGGTTTGATGTGAAAGACGTACACATGACCGACCTTATCAGCGGGCGCGAAACTTTGGAGGATATACAGTTCATTGGTGCGGTGGGTGGTTTCTCGAACAGTGATGTGCTGGGTTCGGCTAAGGGATGGGCGGGTGCATTTTTGTATAACGAAAAAGCAAAGGCTGCCCTTGATAATTTCTTTAAGCGCGAGGATACCCTTTCGGTTGGTATCTGTAACGGCTGCCAGTTGTTTATAGAGCTTGGGCTTATAAACCCCGACCATGAGCAGAAGCCGCGCATGCTGCATAACGACAGCCGCAAGCACGAGAGCGGTTTTACATCGGTTAAAGTGCAGGAGAATAATTCGGTTATGCTTAATACGCTTGCAGGCAGCACCCTTGGCGTATGGATAAGCCACGGCGAGGGCAAGTTTGACCTGCCATATGAAGAAGACAAATACAGTATTGTTGCTAAATATGCCTATAACGGCTACCCTGCCAATCCTAACGGCAGCCATTTTGATATTGCCATGATGAGCAGTAATGACGGCCGCCACCTGGTAATGATGCCGCACATAGAGCGCTCTATGTTCCAGTGGAACTGGGCGTACTACCCGGAAGGCCGAAATGATGAAGTTTCGCCTTGGCACGAAGCGTTTGTAAATGCCCGTAAGTGGATTGAGAACAGGTAATTTGCTAATTTGAAAACTAAATAAATTCAATATAGATGCCTCCAAAGATGGGGGCGTTTATATTTAAATACTACATTTGGGGAGATGACTGAAGACAATTACAAACCATATTATTTTGAAGGGGTAGAAGAAATTGCTCCCGGTTATTTCATTTTATATGTTATTGAACATAATCGCAATGAGGATTTTTATACTAAAATTCATCTTCATTCTAATCAAATGACTTCTACATATTTATTTAGTGTAAAAGAAAGTGAAATCTTTATTGATATTCTTTCTCCAAACCTGCTTGATTTTTATGTAGGACAATATTATCATGAATCTTGTGATGATCGATTTGAATATACCAGTATAGAGTGGAAAAGTATTGCCATAACATCTCCCGAATGGAAAATTAAATATAAAGAACTACGTTTTTTATTAGATCAAAAGATTAGATTAGCTGAAAAAATTTATGAACCAACACTAAACAAGGTTATAACCAATTTTCAGCAAATTTATGACAAACAAGTAGCACTTGGTAATACTGAAGGTCTAACTCATGAAGACCTTATTAAGTTGTCTATTTTTAAAATTTTATATCGTAGCTATACCAATACTTGGGATGGAATTAATCATCTAATTAATCCGAACCACGGAAAAATGTATGTGCTCTATAAAGATTGGAAAGATGCCTATAGTGATACTGAAAAATTAATGGTTAATTTATTACAACTTGACCTTAGCAATTATGAGTTTATTAAACAACAAATGATTTATAGGTATACAAAAGTTTTTAACATTACACTTTCTAACCTAAAATTTAATTATCAAGGTGTTGATGAAAAAAAATTCATTGCTTTTTTCAATTTGTTGATGAATAAACTTAAGGAAACCTAATCGCCTTAATTATTATAAAATTGATTTTATTGACAATAAGTATCTACAACACCTCATCAATCATCCCAAAGGCTTTGGCTTCTTCGGCTGTCATCCAGTAGTAGCGTTCTCCCGATTTTTCAATGATGGCATAATCTGGTACAACCCTTACTGTACTTTAACTTCAAACTAACGAACATAACTTAAACGGGTAGCAAAGGCATTGGCTTCATAACTAAAAACGAGACACCATAACACCACGCCTGCTCTGCATAATACTGATTCTTTGTTTTGGTGTGGCATTATACCACATTGTAAATAAAGCCTGATTTTCATTGTACAATTGCCTGAAGATTTGCACAAAACTAAATATCAGGTTAAAAGCCTCCTGCTTAGAAGAAAATTTTGTTTCAGGCTGTTCTTTCTTTAATTTACTGATTATCGCCGAAGTGACATCTCCTCCACCTTTTTGTTGGGTATACAATCTGCCATATTCATTAAAAAAACCGGGAGAAGTTTTTTCAGTTAAAGTCTTCATGGCGACTTCAAGTTTTTTAAAAGTCGGTGAAGTATACATTTCAGCATATAACTTTTCGGCTTCTGCCAGCTGTTCTTTACTCACACCTTTATTATTTTGGGCATTTACTACCGTTGTAAGAAAAAGGCACAGGATAATCAGATATTTCATTATTTTAATTTTTTAGTCTGCGTAAAAATATAAAATTGTGATGTATTGCAAGCAAAACATCTGGCTTTATTACGGCTATAACTTTACTATGAGAATGTTATAAATAAAAGATGTATAATGTATTTCTGAATATATTATTCAAAATGTAATATATTGCTTTATAAAATATATTTTCCTAATTTGCATAAAGTAAATCATGTAAATATATGACAACCATCACACGCCTTTTTGATTTTCCGTACTACCAGCTCGAAAAATATAACCTGCCTGAGGCACTGGTTACTAAGTATGGTAATGAATGGGTTAAAACTTCTACAAAGGAGTATCTTGATAAAGCAAATGCCTTTTCGCGCGGACTGTTGCGCATGGGCGTTAAAAAAGATGATAAAATAGCCGTAATATCTTCTAACAACCGCACTGAGTGGAATATTGTAGATATCGGGATATTACAGACAGGGGCGCAAAACGTTCCGGTTTATCCTACCATATCAGAAGAAGATTACGAATACATACTCAACCATTGCGGCGCGGTATATTGTATTGTTTCTGATGAAGAGCTGTACAAAAAACTGATGTCGATACGCCACAAGCTTACCGGTTTGAAAGAGATATATTCCTTCAATACCATAAACGGCTGCAAAAACTGGAACGAAATACTGGAGCTTGGCAAAGATGAGAGCAACCAGCAGGAAGTTGAGGCCATAAAAAACAGTATTACCGAAAATGACCTTGCTACTGTAATTTATACTTCGGGTACTACGGGCAGGCCAAAGGGCGTAATGCTTTCGCACAAAAACATTACTTCAGATGTATTAATGAGTGCTGAAAGGGTTCCTTTTGAAGCGGGTAAATTCAGGGCACTGAGCTTTTTGCCGGTATGCCACATTTACGAGCGCATGATATTGTACCTGTACCAGTACTATGGTGTGTCTATCTATTTTGCCGAATCTATCGAAAAAGTAAGCGATAATATTAAAGAAGCCACACCAGATGTTATTACGGCAGTGCCAAGGCTTCTTGAAAAAGTATATGACAAGATTATTGCCAAAGGCTCTGACCTTACCGGAATAAAAAAAGCGCTTTTCTTTTGGGCTGTTGAGGTTGGGCTTAAATATGAGCCTTATGGTGCTAACGGCCCAATATATGCAGCCAAGCTATGGCTGGCAAGAAAGCTTATTTTCAGTAAATGGAAGGCGGGTTTAGGCGGCAGGCTTGGGCTTATGGTATCGGGCAGCGCGGCCATACAGCCACGCCTTGCAAGGGTATTTGCGGCAGCAGGCATACCCGTTATGGAGGGTTACGGCCTTACCGAAACCTCTCCGGTTATAGCGGTTAATGATGAGCGTAATGGTGGTTTCCGCATTGGTACTGTGGGCAGGCCGCTTAAAGGCGTTGAGGTTAAAATTGCCCAGGATGGCGAAATACTTTGCAAAGGCCCTAATGTAATGATGGGGTATTTTAAAGATGAAGAAAAAACCAATGAAGTGATTATAGACGGTTACTTTCACACGGGCGACATAGGGGAGATAGATAAAGACGGCTTCCTTAAAATAACCGACAGGAAAAAAGAAATGTTTAAGACCAGCGGTGGTAAGTATATTGCTCCGCAGCTTATAGAAAACGCCATGAAACAGTCGCGCTTTATTGAGCAGATAATGGTAATTGGCGACGGGGAGAAAATGCCTGCGGCCTTTATTCAGCCCGATTTTGAATTTGTAAGGCACTGGGCAGAGCGTAAAGGCATTAACTATGGCAGCACAAACGAAGAACTTGTCAGCAATCCTGATGTTATTAAACGGATAGGAGAGGAAGTAGAGGGTATTAATAAGAAGTTCGGGCATTGGGAGCAGGTTAAAAAGTTTGAACTTACACCTAAACCATGGTCGGTAGATGAGGGAGAAATGACACCAACGCTTAAACTAAAGCGTAAAGCCATAAAAGAAAAGTATCAGGCCTTGTATGATAAAATATACAGGACAGTATAAATTCTATTAAATGTACTTAACTACAATCTGCTTATTGGGCTTTAGATATGCTGAGACGGCTTTTAAAACTGTTCCGGAGAGAGCAACCGCAAATTATATACAGGTGGCGCACACAGCAGTCGCTCTACCTGTATATTTTTGGTGCGCTTGACGAAAGCGGAAAACTGCCGGCAGATTTTGAATTGCCTCAATTATACACCGGGCCGGGTACAAAGGTATATTTTCCGGAAGGTGCATTAATACCGTCAGAAAAAATACGTGAGCTGGCAAAACAACTAAAGCACATTGCCAATACCGGAAATGAAGCAGCCGCAGCCGGGTTTTATGAAACGGTAGTCTCTTTACCCGATGTTTTAGATGTAATTGATTTGTTTCTTGAAGAAATATCCAACTACGCCCTGCCTATTGAGCCACATCTTTTTTCTTTTGCTCACGATATGGCTTTTTGTACTGGGCATATCAATAGCTCAAAATTTGGGATAGCTATTCTGGGCTTGTGCCAGAACCGCGTAGTGAGCGATAAGCTGAAAATAATGGCCGTATATGAAAAGCTTACCGTTTACAGCACTATAGCATTACTTAACCTTTCTGCAAACCCCCAGGATGATCTTTTTGATATTGCCGGTAAGCTGCACGGCTGGGGCAAGATAAAGCTGGTAAGCCGCCTTGCAGTTATTTGTAAAAAAGACAGTATAAAAGAATGGCTTATAGCCGAGGGATATAAGAATACGGTTGATAACAGTTACATTGCATGTACCTGCGCATTTTATGGAGAGCTTCATAAAAAATTAGAAAAAGAAAATATTGAGATAGCTTTTTTTAATAATGCTACAGATATCCTTCAGGCTATGTTAACAGGCAACCCTTCAGAGTGTATTGCTACATATCGCCATGCAGTTAGGGCAGTAACTTCTTATTTACTGCACGCCAAAACCCACGCTAAAACAATACAACATTTTCTTATCATATGCCATATAAAATTTTATCTTGAGCAGCAGTTATTAGATTGTGACAGGAATAATGGCTGGAGCGACAACGCTATTACAAACTGCCTTACTGATTGTGCGGCCATTTTAAATAATGATTTCTGGAAATCCTTAATCAAAAGCGTACTTGTAAACCCTGATGATGTATATTATAACGATGTAAAACAAGCCGCGGGTTTCCTGCATACATAAATTGGGCACAGAATTTGTTTTCAGGTTGTAAACAATAATCAAACACATAATCTTATGAAAAAAATCTTTACTCTTGCTGCCTTATCAGCGTTCAGCTTACTGTTTGCACAGGAAAATAATGATGAAACTGCGCTTAAGCCTCACACAATTTCAGTTCATGCCAATTATTCCGACCCGTCACAGTTAGGGTTAACGTATGAAGCACCCGATTTTATTACAGGTGAACCTGACTCAAGTACTGTTATAAACCTTTCATACGGAAGTATGAATTATGATGCTGATGTTTTTGATGTTGACGGAACAGGGTTTGTCCTGGAATTTGGCAGCAGATCTTATTATAATAAGTCTAATACAAGGCAGGGATTCTATTCGGCAAACTACCTTACCTACGGAAATATAAAATTTGATGAAGATGATTTTGAAGGCAACTATAGCTATTTTTCTTTCTTTTCACCCGAAATAGGGTATAAAATAGTTTTAGGAAATTTCTCTATAGACCCATCTATTGGCGCTATGTGGAAAATTGAAATAAAAGGTAGCGGAAATGTAGATAACCGTTATACTGATGAATGGGCAGTTCGTGCGGGAGTGCGGATAGGATACAGCTTTTAGTAAACATACAACTTCCCCTGAAAACCCTCTGATGATTCAGAGGGTTTTTGTTTTAAACATTTTTTAAATTATCATATAAAAATAATAATTAACTATGTTTGAAATTAAGAGTTATATATATTTTTGTTAAATCAAATTTTAAATAAAACATATAACATCTTTTATGGGAACATCTATAGGTACAGTGCTTTTAGTATTTAAAGTTTATAACCGTCATTCAGATGTAATAAAACAACTCGAAAAGAAAGGATATATGGATAGATGGGGGGAAATGTCTAATAATAAAGTACATGTATTGCCGGGTAATACACTTTGGCATAACTTTAAATCTACCGATGCAGCACTTTTAGATTTAAAAAATGTATGTACCACTCTTAATATACTTATAGAAAATGCTATAGCAGTTAATGCATCTGATTTTACAGGAATATAATTAACAGAAAATAGCTACAAAAAGTAAGTTAAAAATTCTCTAATTTTGTATCGTAAAAATCAATGTACTAATGTTTGATTACGAGAAATTAGAGAAAGAACTGGGAGAAGCTTGCGAAGAAGTAAATCACAGATTTTTGCAACGCTTTAATAATGATGGATATATATCTGTAGGTGGTGCAAAACTTGACGCTTTTATAAATGAACTTCAGAAAGAATTTGAAGAAACTGCCGAAACATTCATATATAAAAGGGGCTTACAGGATAACCCTGAGGCAAAGAAGCGAGTTTTAACCATTACTAAATTATATGCAAAGAACTGTATTGAGCAGTTTGGTAAAGTTACCGGAGATGAATCCTGAAAAAACTTCCTGGCCTATTTATCTTTTTATCAGCCACTTAAAAATAAAGGTTAAAAAAACATTAAAAAAAGGGTATTAAAAATTTGGAAAAGGCAAAAAAGGGCCTACTTTTGCACCCGCAATCACGGCAACGTTCACACACAAACTGACAAAAAAGGA
>NZ_JAMWYY010000052.1 GCF_024305175.1 Flavobacterium sp. | reverse complement strand
GGCTTAAATATTAAATATTTGTGCGAAAACAATTTTTTGTCGCAGGATGAGTTCGGCGCTAAGTTCGGCTTAAAGAAAAGTGTGGTAGGAACCTACATCAGGGGAGTATCATATCCCAAGATAGAAATAATGCAGAAAATATGCGAAGAATATAACCTTACCCTGGACGAATTAGTTAATGAAGACCTGTATATTAAATTTAAAGGGCATACCAAAGGAAGCCTGCCCAGGACGGCAGAGCCTTTACCCACATATGACAGCGAAAGGGAAGCACTTTTAAAAACAATAGAGGCGCAAAAAGAAACTATTGCCGCCATGAAAATTACCATAGATACTTTATTGCAGAAATAATTTTTTTGGGCTATATTTAATAAAAAATACAGCCCATGAAAGAACATTTTAAAACGATACTGGAAGCATTTGAAAATGCGGGTATTGAAGTAAATACCGCCGAATTCAGTATAACAGAATATTCACTTAATACAGACCTCAGCTTTAAATTTCGTAACATAGACGAATTTTTGGAGTTTTTGCACCTTACATCTCCATCCGACGAAAAACGTGCAGAAACCATAAAGAATATACTGATAGAGGAGGGCATAAACCCTGACAGCTTTTTTTATGTAAACTTTTACAGCCCTAAAGTTGCAGAACTGTAATTACCCTAGCAGATGGATATAGGATACCTGAAGATAAAGATTGACATAAAGGCAGAGCACGACGAACTCAAAAAAAAGTTTGAGTACAGGCGTAAAGAACTTAAAAAAGAAGAGGTTAAAAATATTTTTGAAGGTTTTAAAGATTATTTTAAATCAGACGGCAATTTTAAATTTAAAGAAAATGAGCACAGCGTAACTGCCGAATACCGGGAGCATGGTATAACGCTGGATATGGATATCTATAAAAGTATAGACAGCCCCGCGTTTGATATGGAAGGGTTTATACGCACCTATGAAAATGAAACATTTGACTTTGAGGTAGAGGCTGTATGCAGTAAAGAAATTGCTGTAAACCCTGCAGGTATAAGCGGGCAGGAAAAACTACTGCATGACACTGCCTATTTTAAAGACTTTCTTGACGGGGTTATACATTACAAATTTAAATACCGCATAAAAGGCCGCCAGCAGGAATATTTTAGCATTCAGGAGCTTATGCAGGCATTATAATGTTATCTTTTTAATTAATAAACTGTAAAAAACAAAACCAACCTTAAATTTTTCTATTTTTGTAATGCAACTAAGGTATAAGGGTGTTCATTTCTTTTAGTACTACATTCTTTACTATCTATAATATTGCATAATGTAAAGGTTTATGAAGTTATTCTCATTTATATTGTCTGTAATTGTATTCTTCGTGGCGCTTTACTATTTTATAGAAGAGTTGCCGCAACTGCAAACGTTTAATGACGGAATATACATAACCCTTTTGGGTATATTAATGGCTATCTGTATAACAGGCATTTTTATTAACTCTGACTTTTTAGTACGAAAACGCCGAAGTAGCATTATACTATTTGTATCGAACAGCTTTTCAAAGAAAAATAAAAAATAAACTCCGGCATTAGCCGGAGTTTATTTTTATGCTTATTCGCCGTTTTTATCTACAATTGGCCTGCTTTCCCTGTTAGCCAGCTCCCAGGCTGTAACAAAGGCAAGCTGTGCACGCTTTGCAAGCAGGTCATATTCAATTTTATCAGGAGTGTCGCCGGGCTTGTGGTAGTCTGCATGCACACCATTAAAATAAAAGATGATTGGGATACCATGTTTGGCAAAGTTGTAATGGTCTGACCTGAAATAAAATCGGTTAGGGTCGTTCCTGTCGTTATACCTGTAGTCCAGTTCCAGCTTAGTATATTTTTCGTTGGCTGCTTCGTTTATGTTATGCAGCTCTGTACTCAACCTGTCAGAGCCTATTACATATACATAATTGCCGTTATCTTTATGGTCGTCATCGCGGCGGCCTATCATATCAATATTTAGGTCGGCAATAGTATTTTCTATCGGGAAAAGTGGATTTTCAGAGTAGTAGCGAGAACCGTGCAGTCCGTGTTCTTCTCCTGTTACATGCAGGAAAAGTATTGACCTCTTGGGCCCGTAGCCATCTTTTTTTGCCTGCATAAATGCCTGCGCAATTTCCAACAATGCAACAGTACCGGAGCCATCATCGTCGGCGCCATTATATATCTCGCCGTTTTTCATACCCACATGGTCATAATGCGCAGATATTACCAATATTTCTTCAGGCTTTTCTGTGCCCTCTATAAAAGCCCAGATATTTTCCGAATCATTCAGTTTAGGCGAAAATGCCCTTGCCATAAAAGCAGATGGCACAGGCTGATAAAAATTTTCGGCACCTTTTGGGTAGGACATACCGTTTGCCTCATACTGGCTTATAAGGTAACGCCCTGCTTTCTTTTGGCCTTCGGTACCTGTGTTACGGCCTTCCATTTCATCACTGGCAACAATAAAGAGGTGTTTTTTTAAATCGGCAGGTGTTATGGAGTTCATATACTTTGCCACATCTGCCTTAGCATGGTTTTTTTGTGCAATTTGCGAGCTGCTGCACGATAATATAAACAGCGCCAGCGGCAATGCAATAATTTTTTTCATAGTTTAAATTTTATATGATGCATACATTGCTGCAATTACAAATAGTATAAAAAAGCAGAATATATTTATCAATAAAAGTAAAAAACTTTTTAATAAAGACATCCCAATTTTTTCTTTATAAAAATTATATCTTGACTTAAACAAATAATAAATAGAATAGAAAAATGCAGCAATATACAGGATACCATTAATTATATCTGAAATTTCACTATTTAAAATGAAATCTATCGTGGTAGCTGTAATTTTTAATAAGGTCAATAACAGTAAATAAAATGAAAAGATATGCAGCGTAAAGATACCGTGGTCAAAATAATACCATCTCGTTTTGCCATGAAATACCCACAGCCAGAATGCAAAAATGGGGAGGTAAATAAACAGTACTTTCGGTAACATGGGGATAAATTCCTTTGCAAAGCCTTTTTTACTACTATCAATTTCTCCAAGCTGCCGTCCCTTTTCTAACTGTTTTTTTTCGAACCAAAGCTCAAAAGCATTGAACTTTTCATCTTCAGGAAGTGTTTTATGTATTGAGTCGAGCTGCTGAGGAGTATATATCTTTTTATTGTTTATAGGTAGGTAGTACCTTTCTTCGGTATTGGCTTTTGTACCCTCCGGTGATGGATCAGAACCTTCATCATCTACAGAACTAACAGCAATAAAAAAAGTAACAAAACTTATAAAAATGTACAGTTTAACCGGAGGTACAAACTTTTGCCTTTTTCCCGACAGATATTCTTTTGTAAGCCTGCCAGGGTAAAACAGCAAATACTTTATTGTTTTCCAGAAAGCGCCGTCATAATGCGTAAAGTCTTCTATAAAATGTGCTACCAGTGCACCAAAGGTTTGCCGGGTTTCTACATTTTTTTGCCCGCATTGCGAGCAGTAGCTTTTATCTACTATATACCCGCAGTTCTCGCAGGTCTTGTCTTCGCGAAGGCGGCCGTGTCCCATTGGTTACGTTCAATTGATTATTTGCATAAAAATAGGAATTTAATTAAAGTGAAAAAGGCGGAAATATAATTTCCGGCTTTTTTGAGTATCTGCTTTTAGGGACTTAATTTATGCCTGTATTTCTCAGAAAGTTCTTTCATTAAATCTGTGTAAATATAATAACCATACTTATCTATGGATTCTGATATAAGTAGAAATATTTCCTCATTGACTTTGAAGTCGTCCTGTTGCGCTAAAATGTATTGTTCCCATTCTGTTTCTGCTTCATGTAGGCTAAAGAAGGAAGTCTGGTTAAGATTCTCTTTTACCCATTGAATAGGCGTTTGTTCTAACAGTCTCGGATCGCCTTTATGATTAAGTTTACGGAAAAAATCTTTATGTAAAGCTCTCATCTTTTTGTAAGAGTCAGTTTCCACGTATTCAAGATATTTTGTTTTAAGATTATTATATGCCTGAACAAATGCACTATCTCTGACCTCAACTAATTGCTTAGAAATATCAAATTGTGCAGACACATGGCCCGTGAACAACATTATAAAAATGACACAAAAAATTTTTATTGAGTTCAAGTGAATAGAATTTTAAGTACGTGCCAATATACAATCTTTATAATAAAGAATATAAATTTAATTAAAATGAAAAAGGGGCTGCCTCATTTTTAAGACAGCCCCTTTCTAAAGGAGGTGGCGGGTTGCAATATATAAGCTGTCTTTACGGTTGTCTCCTGAGCTACCGTAGAAGTGGTTGTTATTACAAATAAAGTTAAAGTGCACAGTTGTAGTAATTTCATATATAGTTGGATTTGTTTTACTCCTCAAATGTTTCCTTCAGGAAAAGTAAAAAGTGCTGCCAGCTTCGCCTGTCTGCCTGTTCGTTATATGCCGCGCCTTTGCTGTTATCGTTACCGGCTTCTTTTTCCGTAAAGGCATGAACGGCATTACCATAATAAATCATTTGCCAGTCGGCGTTGCCATCGTGCATTTCCTGCTGAAAAGCGAGAATGTCCCCCTGCGGAACATAAGGGTCGTCAGCACCGTGCAGAACTAAAACTTTTGTTTTAATCTTCTTATCTTCCCTCGATTTATCCTTGCCAAGCCCCCCGTGGAATGATACTACACCACGCACAGCCATTTGAGCGCGAGCCGCTTCAAGCGCGCCTGTGCCGCCAAAGCAATAGCCAATAACAACAATATCTTCGGGGTTGGCACCAAATTTTACAAGCTGCTCCATCGCCAGCTTTATACGCCTTTGGTAATCTTCAGGATGGCTTTTATAATAACCTGACTGTTCACCAGCCTCTTTGGTATCCTTCGGATAATTGCCCTCGCCATAAATATCTGCTATAAAAGCATAATAACCTAACCCTGCCAGTTCCTGAGCCACACGCTTAGAGTGGTCGCTTATGCCTTTCCAGGCCGGTAAAATAAGTATACCGGGTGCTTGTGGTGATTTTTTGACAGGGGCTATAGCGAAGCCGTTAAGCTTTTGGCTGCCATCAGTATAGGCTACTGCTTTAAGCTGTGCATTGGTTTGTAGTGCCATAAAAGTAAATATGATTGCAAATGATATAGGTAGTTTCATAGAATTATAGTTATAAGATTGAAAGATATAAAAAAGAAAGCTTTCATACAGTGTATAAAAGCTTTCCGTTCATTTTAAAAAAGATAATTATGAATTAAGCATGTTGCCTTTCATGTTTACCTTCTTTAATTTCTTCAACCATCTTTTTATTGAAGGCAGGCAGGTCGTCAGGGTTACGGCTTGTTACAAGCCCTTGGTCTACAACAACTTCTTTGTCTGTCCATTTAGCTCCTGCATTTTCAAGATCTTTCCTTACAGAGTGGTAAGAGGTCATTTCCCTTCCTTCCACAACCTCTGCATTAATCAGTATCTGCGGGCCGTGGCAAATAGCTGCTACAGGCTTTTTAGCTTTAAAAAAGTCCCTTACAAAAGTAAGTGCTTCCTCATTTGTGCGCAGTTGGTCAGGGTTAATAACACCACCCGGCAGTACAAGCGCATCATAATCATTACTGCTCACTTCGCTAAGTTTTTTGTCTACAGTATAGGTTCCGCCCCAGTCTTTGCCTTTCCATGCTTTAATAGAGCCGCTTTCAGGGCTTATAATGTGTGCTGTCCAGCCTTGTTCTTCAAGATGTTCTTTTGGCGATTTAAGCTCGCTTTCTTCAAATCCGTTGGTTGCCAGTATTGCTACTTTCTTGCTCATGATTTTACGTTTTTTATGGTTATAGAATTTTACTATCCCAAAGTTAGCCATAGGTTGTTTTAACATGTTCTAATACAGTACTAAAGTTGTGCTAATGTTTGTTAACCCTCTAGCGGTTTGTATTAATTTTAAGATAATAATGCATTTGCTATGGATGATATATTTGAATGGAAGCGGCTGTTGTTTAATGACCTGCCTGTAGTGTTTTTACTGGAAGTACTTTTCAGGACATGTATAATGTTTATAATTGTATTGCTAACACTCAAGTTTGCAGGCAAAAGGGGTGTAAAGCAGCTTTCGGTTTTCGAAGTGGTGATCATTATTTCGTTAGGTTCTGCAGCGGGTGATCCTATGTTTTATGAAGATGTAGGTCTTATACCCGCGCTAACGGTTTTTATAACAGTATTGCTTATGTACCGCCTGGTAACCTGGATGCTGGGGAAGAGTAAAAGATTTGAAAATTTTATTGAAGGTAAGGTTAAGTGTATTATAGAGGACGGGCAGTTCTCTTTACAGAGCTTTAAAAAAGAAGACCTTGCGCTTGATGAGTTTTTTGCCGAACTTCGCCTGCGCTCTATAGAACACCTCGGGCAGGTTCGTAATGCATATATAGAAACAAACGGGGCTATAAGCGTTTACTTTTATGAAGATGAAGATGTGAAATATGGCCTGCCGATACGCCCCCAGCTTTTTGCCATGAAAAGTAAAGATATCCCTAAATCAGGTACCTATGCCTGTACTTTTTGTGCCAATGTACAGCAGCTCGAGCCTGTACATGCTAACTGCACAGTTTGTGGCCGTGAGGAATGGATAGAGGCTATAAAGACGAAAAGAGTTGTATAAATGTAAAAGCACCGCAATATGCGGTGCTTTATTGAATATATAAAAATTACTAATTAACCTCTTGTTCTTGAATTATTAGACTGCCTTACAGGTGCACTGCTTCTTGACGAAGAGCCCGAACTTCTAACTGTAGGTGTACTGCTTCTGGCAGGTGCTGCACTTCTTACAGCGGGTTGCCGGGTAGTTTGTACAGGTGTACCGGTACTACGTTGCACAGTATTATTTACTCTTGTGGTGTTCCTGCTGCCCTGCATAACAGGGTTACTGCTTCTGCTGCCTGAAGGGTTGTAGCTTGGCTGCCTTGTTGCAGTACTACTGCTTCTTGATACCGAAGGTACTATTGCCCTGTTGTTGTTATCATTCTGTACCCTATTAACACTGTTCCTGTTTATGTTAGAGTTGCGCACAGTATTGTTAGTGTTAGATACATTTATAGTTCTGCTGTTGTTACTGTTCCTGCTGCTGTTAACGCTGTTTCTTGATGCACTGCTATAGCTGTCACTGTTATAACTGCTCCTTGAATTAAGGGCATTTCTTGAGTTTACCCTGCTTCTGCTTTGTTCCAGCGCATAGCGGTTGTTAACTTCTGTACGCCTTGAGAAAGAATTGTTAGGATGCATACGCTCATAAGCATTTGCCCTCCTGCTGTTATGCAGTACCACGGCACGGCTGCTCCTCCTTGAGTTTACATAATGGTAGCTGTTCCTGTTATTAATATACACATTTACATGGTTCCTGTACCTGTACACAGGGCAGGGTGCCCAGTAGTTGTAATATACCGGGTAGTAGCCCCAGTACCACGGAGAGTAATAAGGGCGGTAGCTGCTAACCCAGAATATATCAAATATTAGAGGCCTTGCCACATAAACAGGTTCATATATATAGTTGCTGCCATACATATAAACATCGCCCACTACCTGTACCTGAACGTTATTATTCCTGTCTCTTTCAACCTCAATGGTTGCCACATCCTGAAAGGTATCAATACCTAAAACAGCCTGTAGTATTATCAGGTGGGTGTTATTTTCTGTAGCTTCAATAACCCTTAGGTAATCAACCCTGTTATCACCGTTAAGGTCAAGGTTGCTAATCTGCATGTTGGGGTCATTAAGCCTTCTTTCAAAATCTTCAAGGTCGCGTGACTCTCCAAATATAGAGGCAACCGCTTTAAGGTTAAGGTTGTCACTTATATCATAGCTGTTAGCCCTAACAGTTGTTACGTCCTGTGCAAAAACCTGGCCTGCAAATAAAAAAGCAAACAGGGCTATATGGTTAAAAATCGTTTTCATCTTGTGTAGGTTTATACCACTAAATATTTAGTTTTGTTGTGTACTATCAATTATCCAATTACTGTGCCAATAATTATTTTGTACTTTTATCAATAATATAAAAGCCCAAAAATACAGGTACATTTGCATTAAACAAATTGTATGGAAATACGTAAAGCAGGCCCTGCAGATACAGCGCTTATAAACAGCCTTGCCGCAATGGTGTGGGAACCTACCTACCGCGAAATACTTACCAAGGCACAGTTGGACTATATGTTTGAGATGATGTACAGCCATGCCTCTTTGCAGGAGCAGCTACAGCACAAAGGGCATCAGTTCCTTCTTGCCCGGGAGGGAAGCAGCTTTTACGGTTTTGTATCATATGAGTTAAACTGTAAACCCGGCACTACCAAAATCCATAAACTATATGTTTTACCCGAAAGCCAGGGCAGGGGTGTAGGCGCACTTCTTTTAAAGGCTATAGAACGGGAGGCGGGTGCTGCCGGTGATACTGTCCTTACACTTAATGTAAACCGTTTTAATAAAGCCTATAACTTTTATACAAAAGCAGGATTTACCAAAACAGGGGAAGAAGACATACACATAGGCAATGGTTACCTCATGGAAGACTTTATAATGGAGAAACAATTGCATACTTTATAATAATTTTCTGTAATTATTAAGATACCAATAACATATCTTCAGGTTTATTAGGGTTAAATTTGGTTTATTACTAATATTAAATCCTAACAACCATGATTACCCAAATACAGGGATTGCCGCAAAATATGGTAGGCTTTCGCAGCGAAGGCGAAGTAACCAAAGAAGATTTTGAGCCCGTAAAACAAAAAGTTTCTGAACTTGTAGAACGAACAGGCAAACTTAATTACCTATTGTTTTTAGACAACTCACCGAAAGATTTTACGCTTGGTGCGTGGCTACAGGATGCACTGCTTGGCATGCAGAACATTACCAAATGGAACCGTGCCGCTATAGTTTCTGACTCTGATGCTGTAATAAAATTTACTGACGGTTTCAGCAAAGTGATGCCGGGTGAGTTTAAAGGCTTCAGTAAGGCAGAGTATGATACTGCCGTTAGCTGGGTATCAGGAGTAACAAACGTATAATTAAGAAAAACAAAAAGCTATGGGAGATAAAAAAGACTTATTTAGTAAAGAAGCCATTGGTAAGATAAAAGAAATGGCAGAAGATATAAAAATGTGCATGTTTTGCACAGAACTTTCAGTAAGGCCGATACCCACGCGGCCTATGACCGTACTGGAAGTAGATGACATGGGCAACCTTTGGTTTATAAGCTCATCTAAAAGCAATAAAAATTTTGAAATTAAACATGACGATGACGTGCAACTGATATTCGCTAAAAACTCAGATTCACATTACCTGTCAATTTTCGGAAAAGCGCTTATCTACAAAGATAAATCGCATGTAGAGGATGTTTGGACACCCGTTGCCAACACATGGTTTGAAGAAGGTAAAAATGATCCTGATGTGAGCGTTATAAAAATAGAGCCTTCGGATGCCTATTACTGGGATACCAAATATGGCAAAATGGTTAGTATGCTAAAAATGGCTGCAGCAGCCGTAACAGGTAAAACCATGGATGACGGCGGAGTAGAAGGAAAATTAAATGTTTAAACATATTCCACTTTAAATAGTAAAAAGCCCTGTAACAGTTTGTTCAGGGCTTTTTTATTTATCACAATAATTGACTTTTTACTTTTCTTCTTCGGTGCATTCCTCATCAGGTATATCAGGGTCGGCAAGGCAACTCCTGTTTTGCAGTGGTATTGCATCTACTTTTTTTTCTATCTCTTTCTGCTCAATATAAACTGCATATTCAGAAGGACGTATGCGTATACCTACAAAGTTGGCATAAGCCCTTGTAAATTCAGCACCAAAGTAAAGTATTGCAGCTGTAAAATATACCCACAGCAATATTACAATAATAGACCCTGCTGCACCATACGGAGACCCTGCAGCCGTTTTTTCTATATAAAGGCTTATAAGGTAACGCCCAAGCATGAAAAGGCAGGCAGTAAACAATGCACCCGCCCTTACGTCTTTCCATGCAATTTCTGCATCAGGCAATACCTTAAAAATTACCCCGAATAATACAGATATCACTAAAAAGCTCAATGCAATACTTATTACCTGCATTAATACTATGGTAATATCCGGAAAATATTCATGCAGCATATTCCCCAATGCAGCAATTACACCATTTACTATAAGCGTAACAATTAGCAAAAAGCCCAGCCCTATGATAATAGAACCCGAACGCAGCCTGTCTTTTATAAGCTTAAGCCATCCTTTTTTCGGTTTTGCTTTAATCCGCCATATTATATTGATTGAGTCCTGAATTTCACCAAAAACGGTTGTAGCACCTATTATAAGCGTAATAGCACCTATAATTACAGAAAAAGTGGTTTCTCCCGAAAGCTTAAGGTTACTTATGACTTCCTGTACCTGGGCGGCAGCCTTGTCGCCGATGAGCCCGTGTATTTCTGCAAACACGCGGCCCTCTATAGCTTCATTACCCCAAATAGCACCTGCCAAAGATATTATAAGCAATAACATAGGGGCAAGCGAGAAAACAGTGTAATATGACAAAGAAGCGCTTAATTTTAAACCTTTATCTTCCATAAAGCCGATGCCGGCGTCTTTAAGTATTGTGAGTGTATCTTTAAAGAATTTTTTGCTGAAGATATACATATTACAGTTATTGGTTAAAGCATAAAAATAATAATACAGCTATGCAAAAACTATAATATTAACAAAATACTAAAACTATTTTACTGAAAAGTTATCTTACAAAATGTGTTTTGCCAAATGTTTGCTAAAATTAAAATGAGAGGTACAGTTACATTGCTCAATATGCTTAAAATACGTAAATTTATACAGGTAAATAAGCCGCTTTTGGCAACAAAAACTAAAAATTATTTCCATGAAAATAGTAATAATAGGAGGGGGTTTTGCAGGTATTAACCTTGCAGAGGGCCTTGCAGGAAATAAAAATTTCAAAGTAACACTTGTAGATAAGAATAATTACAATTTCTTTCCGCCTTTAATATATCAGGTAGCTACAGCTTATTTAGAGCCATCCAGTATAAGCTACCCTTTCCGCAAGCTTTTCAGGAACAGGGGCAATGTGCAGTTCAGGCTTGGCGAATTATTGCGTGTAGATACAGCAGGTAATAAAGCAATACTGCATAACGGTGAGATAGAGTATGATGCCCTTGTTTTTGCCACAGGAGCCGAGACCAATTATTTTGGTATGGAGAATGTGCAGAAGAACTCTATCCCCATGAAAACGCTTAATGATGCTATAGAAATGCGCAATAAGTTGCTTCAGCGTATGGAAAAAGCAGCGATATGCAATAACAGCCGCGAACGCCGAAAGTACCTTAACATAGTAGTTGCCGGTGGAGGGCCAACAGGCGTTGAAGTATCGGGTATGTTTGCCGAAATGAAAAACGGTATTTTACGAAAAGAATATCCTGAATTAAGCACAAGCGCCAGTAACATATATCTTGTAGATGGAAGTGATGCACTACTTGGGCCTATGAGCAAAAAATCGCAGCAGGATACCTATAATGCACTAAAAAAACTGGGTGTTGTTATAAAGTTGAATACAAGGGTAACTGATTTTGACGGTGATACCGTTCATCTTTCTAACGGAGAAACAATAAGCTCTAAAAACCTGATATGGGCTGCCGGGGTCTCTGCTAAGATATTTGACGGATTGCCAAAAGAAAGCTACGACAGGGGCAGGCGCCTTGCGGTTGATGAATTTAATAAAGTGGCACATACTGATAACATTTATGCCATTGGCGATACCTGTATTCAACTATCTGACCCCGAATGGCCCGAAGGCCACCCTCAGGTTGCCCAGGTTGCAATACAACAGGGCGAACACCTTGCCAGGAATTTTAATCGTATGGTTAAAGGAGAGGCATTAAAACCTTTTGATTATAATGATAAAGGATCTATGGCTATTATTGGTAAAAATAAAGCAGTGGTAGACCTCCCTAAACCCAAAATGCACTTTAACGGGTTTATTGCATGGCTTATGTGGTTGTTTATCCACCTTATGTCACTCATCAGTTACAGGAACAGGATTACAACTTTCTGGAACTGGATGGTAGCCTATTTCTCTAAAGACCAGTCACTGCGCATGATAATAAGGCCTGATAAAAGACAGAAAAACCCTGTAGAGAAAGTTAATCAGGGTGTATAAGAAAAGCCTATAAAAAAGCCGTTGCTGTCGTGGGATGGGTTTCTTTCCACCCCTTTAGAATTTCCGTTTGATACATGCACGTGCCTTAGCCCCAGCATGATGTATGCATTTTGTGTAAATTTTATTTCTGCACCAATACCATATTTGGTAATACCATTAAAATATGTACCCAGCCTGCCATCGTGTGAGGCAGGCTGCGGAAACTCATCAAAAAAATATATGAACCCGCCGCCCGATTCAAAATAAATACGGTAATTTTCTTTGTTTACAGGGTAAAACCTCGCAAACGGGCGTATAGCAATACCTGCTGTACTGTTATATTTATCTTTGGGTAAAAATGCTATGAACTCTACTCCCGCCGACATCCATTTGCGCAACATAAAATTGATACCGGTGCTATTTTGTGCTACAAAAGTATAAGGATATTTATATCCCCATGAAAAGCCACTTTCGTTATATAAATTTAGTTTTTTAACAAGCGTAGTATCGTTACGGGTAAGCAAAAGGCAGGTGCCCACCGCAGCAGCCGGTACTATAAACCCCATAGATGTATGCAGTTTAACAGGCTCAAAACCCATAGGGTTTTGATACCAGTTATCCCCAATGGGATATTGGGCATGTGCTGCGGTATAAAAACATACTAAGTGTAAAAAGAGTAAAAAGTGCCTGTGTGGTTTCATGTTTTTAGTGCAAAGTAAGCAAGGCAGGCCTCTTGCATTTGAGTGGAAAACCCTCAAAATTTTTAAAACGGGCAATTTTTATTATGAAACGGGCATTATTTTTTCCACCATTTTAAAAATACAGAGGCCTTGGCTTTGCTGATAATGATGTGCCCATGTGTTTCGGGATTTGTAATTACAAAGAGTTTCCTGTTCTCTGCATTTTTAACTGCTGTTATTGCACCTGCACTGATTATAAATTGCCTGTTGGCCCTGAAAAACTGTTGTGGATTAAGCTTTTTTTCAAGTTGTTCCAATGACATATTGAGAATGTAACGGTTACCCGTAAACAGGCATATATATAAAATACCATTTTCAAGATAAAAAAAAGCTATTTCGCTAACGTTGATAAGCATAGTCTTGTCCTGAAAGGTTACACTGACCCGGCTAAAGTAATTAGCATTGTTTGTATCTTTAGGGATATTTACAGTTTCTTTTTTTTTGATAAGTAACGGTACCGCTAAAGTCAGCACTAATAATAATAGCGACCTGAACAGGGTAACCCCGATAACAGCGCCAAATGATAGATTTTTAACATTCAAAAAAAATGTTAGTAAACCCGGTGTTGCATAAAAAAATAGTATGTGTACAGAGTAGAGCAGAGCTGCACCGGCTATGTAACCAATAATTAATTTGGATACAGGATTCTTTATCCTTTTTGTAAACTGTGCTATTACTAAAAACATCGAAAAGGCTGCACAGATATATAAATAATAGAGCAGCAGGTAGCTAAGTGCCGGAAAGTTATTTTTAATAACACGCGGAACTATACCCAATAGCGGGACAAGCAGGGTTATTAAAATATATCTTTTACTGTTGTGCATTCAGCTTTTTTTGCCGAAAATACTATTTTATAAAATATTGTAAAAGCATTAAAAAGGATACCCTATTGCAAGGTTAAACACAAGGTTTTCTTTGCGCCAGTATTTACCGCCAAAATCAACTTCGTCAAGTACCCACCTGTCGCCCTCAGGCAGCCACGGCTTTCGTATCGGGAAAGCCAGGTCAGTACGCAGCACAAGGAAGGATAGGTCGAACCTTAAGCCAAACCCTGTACCAACGGCAAGCTCTTTATAAAAATCTTTTGAGAATTTTGCCCCCGGTGCAATGTTTTCACCGTTTAAATCTTTACGCTCATTCCACAGCCATATATTTCCGGCATCTACAAATAAGGCACCTTCAATAATTTTATACAATTTAGTCCGATATTCGGTATTCAGTTCCAGCTTCAGGTCGCCGCTTTGGTCGGGTAAAAACCCATTCTCATCTATATCAGGATCCCGGTAGCTGCCCGGGCCTATAGAGCGTGCCCTGAAAGCCCTTATACTGTTAGTACCACCCACAAAGAACTGGCGCATAAACGGTAATTCAGACGAGTTACCATAAGGCACCCCAATGCCTGCAATTATCCTGCTGGCAAGTTTAGAGTTCCTGCTTAGCCTTAAGTAATGCCTAAAGTCGTGCTCCATCTTTACAAACTGGCTAAAGGGTACATTAAGAATGTTTATTGTATCGCCCTGCTTTACATTGGCACCGGTAGCAAGGCCGGTAATAGTACCGGCAAGGTCTAAAGAGCCTTTATAATAAAATGTATGGCGCTTAAACTTTCGCATAGTGTTAGTATACGTATAAGAATAAGTGGGGCCAAATATCAGCTGCTTGTCTATTACCCTTTGCAATGAAGGATTGTCAGCTATCTGATTGCGATATTCATCAGTTACATTTGCAGGGCTAACATAGTTTATATCAATTGCATTTAGCTGATGTTCTTTATGTATGTTTTCTTTCCACAAATAGCCAAACTGCCCCCTGAAGGAGTTTAACGAATACAGCTTTTGCCTGTTTTGATATTCGTAACTAACCAAAGCCCTTGTTTTGGGTACAAAGCCGCTTGAAGAACGTACTTCAAAAGGAGTTATGAATCGCGGCCACACAAGGCTCGCCTCGCCACCCACGCGGTACACGTTGTAGCCTTTATTCTGTCCTGATACCTGTACTTCGAGTCCGCCGAAAACACTCAAGGTTAAAAGTTCTGCCGCTCGGAAGGTATTGCGGTTGCTCCAGTTAACATTAAGCTCTGTACCGTTATAGTTCGCAGAGTTTGTTTTGGCAATGGTTTCCACACGTATCGATTTTCTCGGCAGCGGGCTCAGGTAGTAATACGCATCAAGCGCATTAGTGGTATCGGCAGGGTAAAATTCATTTTTTACAAATTTAAAAACTCCAAGGTTAACCAGCCTGTTAAGCGAGAGGTTATGGTCTTTACGGTTATAAATATCACCTTTATGAAAATACAGCGAACGGTCAAAAATAATTGGGCGGAATGTGTTTTCGGGATCTATTATCTTAAAGTCTTTATACTGTTGTACAGAGTCTAACGGTGGGCGTATGGTGTCCTGAAGGTTACTGATAGAATAATTTGGGTAAATATAAATGTTGTTGATTGTATAAGGTTTACGTGCCTCTTGCGGTGTTTCCTGCTTTACCTTTACAAACATATCTACCTGGCGGTTGCCAACAGTACTGTCTGCCTGCACCAGAATATAATCCGGATTGAAATAATAATATCCCTTGTTTTTAAGCAGCCTGTCTATCCTTTCGCGCTCTGCTTTAATTACATTGAGGTCATAAGGGTTACCGGGGCGAAGCAGGCTCCAGTGCTTCAGTTTTGCAACAGCAGTATCTATACGGGTAGAGTCTTCAGGAAAGGTTACAGTTCTTATTTTGTACTGCCTGCCAAGCTCAACGGTATATTTTACTTCTGCCCTTCGGTTACGGGATGTAGAGTCTGATTCAGTACGGGTTTTAAAGTAACCTTTGTTTTCAGCATAATTCTGCAAAAGGTCTGCATTATAATCCATATCTACCTGGCTGAACAGCACGGGCGGTTCGCCTACTTTATTACGCAGCCAGTAGCGGAAACCTTTATCTTTTTTGGGTTCTCCGGCAAGATTGTAAAAATAGAGCTTAACCCGCAGGCCAAATATTTTGCGGTTTGGCTTTGGGCGCAGCAGGTCTTCCATTTCGCTTTCAAGCGCCTTTCTTTCTTTTTTGCCTATAACAGTATCCTTAATATTTACTTCGCTGCCCACATAAAGCATATCTCCTTCAGGCAGGTACTTTGTGTTACTGCAACCGTAGCTTAGTAAAAGTGTAATAGTTAAGTAATATAGTATATATCTATTCTTCATCTTTAGTGCTGTTTGGCGGCAAATCTTCTTTTTCATCTTCTTTAGCTGCTTTCTTTTTTTCAGATTGCTCCTTTTCGCGCGCACGGCGCTCTTTTTCTCTTTGCCTCATGGCTTTTTCTTCTTCGCTGCGTTGAAAAAGTTCCCTGAATTTATCATAATCCATAGTGATTATAAAGGCTACACCTGTTTCTACCACCTGGCCCTGCAGTGCTACCTGGTATTCGTTTTTACGGTAGGCCCTAACCATATACCTGCCGTCTTTGGTCAGTTCATAATCTACAGATACATCCCCGGCAATATTGGTTGTTTCTTCATTGGCCTGCTGCGGGCCTTCCAGCCCGAAACTGCTGCCCACAGTAACCTTCAGCCTGTCATTAAGCAGCCTTTTAGAGATACCCACATTAAGGTCGGTCCTGTTTTCGCGCTGCCCGGTTGTATAATCTTCGGTAGATTCTAAATCAAAGTTCAGTTCTACGCCATTAATAAGGTCAGATGCCAGATTGTTTAGCTGCTGCGATAATATTTTGCTCACACTCTGGCGGGCAAGTGCTTCACCGCTTGTACCGGTCTCACTCGAAAAAGGATTTTCGCCTATAAAGCGGTTAAGTAATAATAATGCGAACACCTGCTTGTTAAGCTCTGAAGGCTGTTGGCGCAACTGCTCAAGCTTGGCACGGCTGTTATTGATTATGTTGCTTGATACATTATAATTTCCTTCCGGTAGCACAATGTCAAATGACAGTTCGGGCGAGAGCAGCTCTCCCTCCATTTTTAACAGGGTGTGGAAAGGTATTTTCTGTTTATAGGTATTTCTCTCTGATTGCGACACATCAAGCTGCCCGTCAAGAAGGTCCAGAGGGGCCGCTTCGGTTTCATAAACAGCGGTTATGTTGATATTAGCTTCTGTTGGTTCGCCCGTCCAGAGAATATAACTTCCTTCCTGTATTTCAAATTTTCTTTTCAGGAAATTAAAAGTCATTTCATAAGCACCCTCAGTAAATTCATAACGTCCGGTAAGCGTAGTCTTGCCCGATGGGTCTATTCCGCCTGTTAGCTGTGCTTCTCCCTGAAGCCTTAAAAAGTCGCCGTTGCCTTTATCAATAATCAGGTTAAGCTCTGCTTCCTTTACAATTTCTATAGCTACTGAAACATCTATACCTGTAACATCCGACTGGTTAAAGTCTTCTTCCATTTTAAGCCTTTGCTTAATTTCAAGGTTATCCTGGTCTATAAACTCTACTATACCTTCGCGGTCGGCAATAGCAGGGTCCTGCTGCGGCAGTACTACCGTAAATTTGGTGTCTTCATTTATGCGCAGGGTGCCGTCTATCACCGGGCTTTCCAGTGTGCCGTTTACATTTATGTTGGTATCAATTATCAGGTTTCCGTAATACAAATCGTTATCTTTTGCGGTAGAATTAACTACCCTGAAATTCTCTGCGTTTACATTAAGGTCAAAACCAAATTCTGTATAATTAGTTGTAGCAATGTTACCATTTATTTCGAGCAGGTTGTTATCGCTGTCCTCTACTTTAAAACTGTTAAAGCTGATACCGCTGTCTGTAAACCTTATATTGTCGTTTATAGATTCATATCGGGCGTTTAACGGTGTAACCAGCAGGCCAACATCATTAAATTTAAGATTGCCGTTTACATTGGGGTCTGTAGCCGTACCCGTAACCCTGAAGCTGCCGCTAAGGTAGCCTTCGCCTTCTTTAATGGTACCAAAAGTAAATGCCTGCACACTGCTCATGTTAAGTTTTTGTATGTCAAGATCCATGTCAAAATTGCTGCCCGCAGTGTTATAAGTACCATTCAGGTTTACCTGGTTGCCGTTGCCTGTAATGGCAACATCTGCCGTGTAGGTGTTTGCCACTTCATTGTTTACCTGAATGCGCACATTACCTACAGTATCTTTGCTAACGGCAAGATTTTCAATTGTCAGGTCAGATGTAAATTCCATTTCAGTATTCAGGTTTCTAAGCTGGGCAGTACCATCTATATTACCTTTTATCTTCAGTTCTTCTTTTTGAATGATGTTGGTAAGTGTTTCAATCTCAAAATTGCTTAATGTAACATCAAGCGGCGCGCCCGGCTCTTCTGAAACCGACTGTAGCGCTATAGAGCTTCCCTCGCTGCTCATTTCAAAGTTATTGGCGTAGATGCCACTTTCACCAAAACGGATAACGTTATCGGCGGCAATGGCCCACGGCTCATAATTGAGTATAAGCCCTTCCGGGTCGAGTACAATTTCAGTATTACCCTCCGCAGCGCGCATTTCTCCCGCTATCATATACTGTTCTTCTTCTTTACGGCCTACAATTTCTAACCTGTAGGTTAGCGTGTTATCTACAATTGCACCTGCAACGGTTGTTTTAGGTACTTCAAACTGTTCGTTCTCTATACCGTTTACCCGAACATCATAAACCAATGCACTGTCCTGGTTTTTAAGGTTTACTACTACTCCGGAAATGGTGTTGGCGCCATAAACAATACGCGGAATTACAGCGTTCACACTAATACTGTCGTACTCGCTGTTGTACTTGCCAATTATGTTGATGGGTTCTATACGCTCAAGCTGTGGCAACAGCTTGTTTAGGACAGGGTCATTGGTTACATGAACCATAAAATTAAAACGCTGGGGTTTTGTTTGCTGCCTTACTGCGCCCGGGTTAGTATTATAGTATTTTGATAAAGTATTAGAAAGCGCTGTTGGCACTTCTGTAAGCGAATATTTGCCTGTCATATAAGCATCAACAATCTGAGAGCTTATCAGTAAAGAGTTTTTCTCGGCGGTAGATTCGGCTATTATATTAACAGAATCCAGTCCGAACTGTTCTTCGGCATTTGCAAACATAAAATGGTACAGGCTTATCTTCCCGTTAAGGTTGTCAGGATCAGAATCGGTTATATCGGCATCTACATTTCCCCTTAACTTTAGAGGCCCTGCATGCAGGTTTAGTTTGTTAAGGTCGGCTATATCTATATTAAGTTTTATTTTCCCGTTAGGGTATTTGTCTTTAAAGCCACCGCTCGCAACCAAGTCGAACTCCAGGTTAGGGTCGGCCATATCGGCTGTTACTTCAAACTGCCCGTTGTTTACTTTGCCGTCTATATCAAGGTTACGATAAGTGTAACTGTTGAATTCGGCTTTTGCCAGTGTTCCTTTTAACGTAGCATTTGCAGTCTGCGGGTTAAGCCCCATGCCTTTCACATCTGCTTTAAGTGTAACCCTGCCCAGAGAGTCGTTACTTATCAGGCGGCCTATATCAAAATTTTGTATATCTACGTTTGCATCATATTTTTCGTAGTCTTTGCGGCGTTGGTCAAACGTAGCCCTAATGCGCGCATTGCCCATGCTGCTGCCAAGGCTAACGTTGGTATTAAAGTTATTTAAAGTACCTTTAAATGTAGCCCTTGCCGAAAGGCTTTGCGGTAGTTGTATGTTAACAGGTATAGTACCTTTCGGCACAAAATCTTTAATGTCTTTTGCCGTAGTCCGCAGTTCCCTTACGTTCATATCAAAATAAGCCTTTTGCGCATCAGGCAGGCCTTTAATCCTTCCGCTGGCGGCAAGGGTTGTGCTGCCAATACCTCTTATTTCTAGGTTAGCAATCCTAAGGTCGCTTACTTTTCCGTCAACATCGCTGTTTATGTACAGTATGCCGTCAGGGTTATCTTTAAACGGATTGGTATCAGCCAGGGCGGGAACAAAAGTCAGAACGTCTTTAAAACCTATCCGGCTGCCTGTAAGGTTTGCATCAATTTTCAGTTCGCCAATATTTTCCTGTAATGAAGCTATAGAAGGATATCCCACTATAATTTTTTCTTTAAGGAGCGTCTGCGGTGTTTTAAGGTACAGGTTTTCCAGTTTGGCGCTTTCGGGCCCATAGTAGAAATCGGTTTGTAATTTTTCAATTATTACTCCGCTGTTAGCTTCGGTCACACTTACATTAGCAAGTTTACCCGAAATAACATCGGTACTGTAAGAAAGTGCTTCGCCTTCAAGGTTAAACTCTTTTATATCAAGATGCATATAGTCAATACCTTTGGCAACCGGAGCAGCATTCATGTTGTTGAACCTGAAGTTTACATCTTTTATATCAGTATTTGCAAGCTTAAACTTCCACTGCGCCGATGCCGCTTCAGGACTTGTTTCAGGTAATTTTTCAGCGGCTTCTTTTTCCGTTTTTCCTAACGTAAGCTGTCCTTTAACACCGTTAAGTTCAAAATTTTCAAGGTCAATCAGCTGGTTTTTAAGGTCTATGGTGTTAACTTCTGCTGTCAGTTCTTTTAATACTATCTGTGTATCAAGGCTAGTACCTGCATTATCATACCCTATGTCGATATTGGATAGGTTAATATTACCCAGCTTTATTCCCAAATCAGGTTTAGATGATGCTTCTTCTGCAACTTTTTGTGTGCTTTTTGCAATTTCGTCAACCATACCCTGCTCAAGTGTTAGCTTTAGCCCGTCAAGGTTAATTTCAGGTATTTCAAACTGCATATTCTCTAAGTCAAATTTATCTACTTGTGTATCAAAATGCGTTAGGTTTGCAGCTATGTTGTTTTTAGTAATGGCGTCTTTATAAGTAACTCTGATTCGGTCAAGCTCAATATTATCCAGTGAAAATTTCATTGGGGCAGATGTAGTGTCTTTGGGCTTGCCTGTATCGAATGCTTTAATGATATAGTCAAAGTTAAAAACCGAATCTTTATTGCGTTTTACATTGGCTACAATGCCTTCCAGTTCTACAGAATTAAGCTCTACCTCATTGCTTAAAAGCTTAAAAAGGCTGATATCAATCTTCAATTTTTCACCTGCAAGGAGTGTATCGCCTTCCTGGCTTTCAAAATAAATATCTTCCAGTATTACCTTTTTAGGAAGCCCTATTTCTATACGGCCAATTTGTACTTCTGCACCTATTTTGTCTTCTAAATAGCTGACAGCTTTGTCTTTAACTAAGTTCTGTATGTAGGGCACCTGCAATAAAAGTACTATTAGCAGGAATAACCCGATAACCGATCCTATTATCCAAAGCAGTATTTTACCACTCTTTCTTAAGTATTTTTTAACCTTTGCGTTCATTCACCCTAAAAGTAGATATAATTAACATTTCGGAGTTTTAAAGCTGTCTCTTA
>NZ_JAMWYY010000051.1 GCF_024305175.1 Flavobacterium sp. | reverse complement strand
AGAGACAGGTTTTTATGTGTTCATACAACTCCCAATTGCCATTAATTCAGAAATTTTTGGATATTATTTTTGGTTGTATATATTTTTTATATATTTTCGAATGAAATTTTTCTATTAAACAGCTAAACGTTATCAATATAACAATTAGACTGCTAATTGTTAAACTTTCTACTAACTAACAACTTTGAATATTTTTTTATGAAAAAAACTCTACTACTTGGATTTATGGCATTGGCAGGTTTTACTGCACATGCCCAATTGCCGGCCGGAAGCACAGCCCCGGATTTTACGGCAACAGACATTAATGGCAATGTACACCACCTGCAGGAGTACCTTGACCAGGGAAAAACTGTAATTATTGATATTTCTGCAACCTGGTGCGGCCCTTGCTGGAACTACCATGCGAGCCATGCCCTTAAGAATTTTTATAATAATTACGGGCCAAATGGCAGTGATGAAATTGTAGTACTTTTTATTGAGGGTGACGGTGCCACAACCCTTGCCGACCTGCAGGGAACAGGTGGCAACACACAGGGTAACTGGACAACAGACCCTTATCCGATTATAGACAGCGCACAGATTGCGAGCCTTTACCAGATTACTTACTTTCCGACTGTTTACAGGATTTGCCCTAGCGGTATTGTAACAGAAATAGGTGCGCAAAATGCTGTTAACTTAAGGAATAGTGTTCAAAATGGCTGTAGCCAAGCACTTACAGGTTCACAAAATAATGTAGAAATAGAAAATGTAGCATTAGATATTTGTGATGCTTCTTCTCCTGTAGGTTTTAATATTGATTTTACTAACTATGGTACTAATCCTGTTACCAGTGGCGAAATTGTATTAAAAGAAAATGGCAACACAATAGCTACATCAGCTATTACAGGCAATGTAAGCACTTATGGCTCAGGAACGGTTTCATTTGATAATATTACTATAAATGAAAGTTCTGAATACACCCTAGAATTATCGCAGGTAAACGGCGGAACGCCTTTTAATGGCCCGCTTAGTGAACCAAAAGTTGCTGATATAAACATTCCTGAAACAGCACAGAACAACAGCCTTGTGGTTTTAGTGCAAACAGATAACTACCCTGGCGAAATATCATGGAGAATTAAAGACAGTAATGGCGGTGTTGTAGCAAATGGCGGCCCATACCAGGCAGGCCCGGGTGCAGCCGGTGCCGGCGGACCTGATGCCAACACTACAAAAACACACTATGTTACAATACCTGACGGTGTAGCAGATTGTTTTTCTGTAGAACTTCTTGACAGCTATGGTGATGGATGGAGTTTAGGCAACACAGCACATGGTATTGAAGTGTACTCAGTGGGTATGCCGGAACCAGTATTTGATTACTCAGCAGGAAACTTTGGTAACAGCATGACTTTAAACGCAGCATTCAAAACTGCAGGAATACTGTCAAACGGCGATAACCTTACTGCAACTAAGTTTGCTGTTTATCCTAACCCGTCTAACGGGGTGTTTAACTTTAACACATCAGAAACTGTTTCTGTAACCGTTACAGATCTTACAGGAAAAGTAGTATATACTGCTGCACAGATAAACAACGACGGAAGCATAGACCTTGGCCAACTGCAAACAGGTATGTATATTGCACAGGTTAAAGGACAAACGTTTGAAAAAACTGAAAAGCTTGTTATAAAATAATTTATACTATTTTTACAACTCTTACTAAAGAAGCTATCGGGAGCAAAATCTCCCGGTAGCCTTTTTGCATTAACACTTATTGCTGATTAAAAACTTTTACAATGAAAAAACTATTACTTTTTACTGCATTATTTATTTACGGAATAGTACAGGCACAAGACATTACGGTAAATGTTACCGGCGGAGGCACAATAGAGGACAACGAGACATTTACCTTTAACACGCTTGATGCAAGCTCTAAGCTTACATTTACAGTAACCAACAACACAAACGAAACCATTTACCTAAGGACAAGGGTAGATGAAATGAGCGGAACTGACGGAACTGATGTTCAGCTTTGCTTTGGCGTTTGCCTTTATAACTTATCTCAGGGATTAACAGTACCAAGCTTTTTGATTGAAATACCTGCTAACTCTACTACAGAATCTACTGACGACCATATCTGGAACTATAACCCGGGTGATGGCACAACACCAATTGTTTACACTATTTCTTTTGTAGAATATGACGCAGAAGGCAATGAGCAGGGCAACCTGATTACATTTACTTATCGCTACCAGCCAACTGCATCTGCCGAAGATTTCGCAGCGCTTAAAAAAGCCGGCATTGCGTTAGAGAGTACGGTAATAGGTAATGCTTTAAAGGTTTCGGCACAGCAAAATGCTTCTGTTACATTTTATGCTACTAATGGGCAGGTTATTAAAAAAGCAGCATTAACAACAGGCGAGCAATGGATAGATATGTCGGGCATTGCTACCGGAGTATATATTGCGACGTTTACAACCGCCGACAATAAAACGGCCCAGCTAAGAGTTGTTAAACAGTAACAACACACCTCATTAAGAGGCTAATACCAAAAAAATGAAAAGGAAATTATTTGCGTTTATTGCCTTATTTTCTATACTGCTGACAGCATGTACAGAAGACTACCAGATACTGGATTCGGTTGATGGCCTTGTGCTTACAGCCGACCGTTCTGCACGCACTGTGGGCGACCCTATTACCTTTACCGTAAAAGACAATGAGGGGAATGACCTTACTGCCGAAGCGGTAATTTATGTGCAGGGAAACCCTATTGACGGATCTGTTTTTACTACAGAAGCAGTAGGTAATTATGAAGTGGTTGCAAAATATTCAGGGCTTGATACAGAACCAATAACCGTTCGTTTTCATGACGGCTCTGAAACTAACTTTACCAAGCGCCTGCTCATTGAAGATTATACAGGAACCTGGTGTGGCTATTGCCCAAGGGTAGCCTATGGTATAGAGCTTGTAATGAACCAGACAGAAAATGTGGTTCCGGTAGCTATACACCGTGCAAGCCTTAACCCCAACCACCCTACGTATGACCCTTATACTTATGACTCTACAGAGCTGGAGAACATGATAAACATACCGGGATACCCTAAAGGACTGCTTAACCGTATGACACAATGGAATTACCCGGAACCCAACAACATTAACCAGGCTATTGCCCTTACTCAGGGTGAAAACCCTAAACTTGGGGTGGCCATGACATCATCAGTTAACGGTAATACCATAAACCTTGATGTAAACGTAAAATTCGGAAAAAACTTTGACGGTTTAAAGTTAGTGGTGTATGTGCTTGAGAACGGGCTTGTACACAAACAGTACAATTATACCACTTACTATAACGGAGAAGATATAATTCAGAATTTTGAGCATAACCATGTGCTTAGGGGATGCTTAACAAGCTTGCTTGGCGATGCTGTAAGCAGCGCCGACACCAGGACAGGTGAAACCTTTACAAGGAGCTTTACAGCCCAGATACCGGCAACCGTAGAAAACGCCGCAAACCTTGAGTTTGTAGCTTTTATGGTAGATGCACAGGGGCACGCACTAAACGTGAGGAGAAACCATCCCGGAGAGGCACAGGAATTTGAAGAGTTTTAGATTTGTTCTATTTTTATATGATAAGGGCTGCCGGTAACGGCAGCCCTTATTTATTATTTCTGCTTCGGGAAGCTGGCCTGCATTATGGTACCCTTACCAACTTCACTGTGCAATACCTTAATCCTTCCCTTATGATATTCTTCAACAATACGGCGGGTTAAAGAAAGTCCTAAGCCCCAACCCCGCTTCTTGGTAGTAAAACCGGGTTCAAAAACCTTTTTGTACTGGCTCTTTGCAATACCCTTACCCGAATCGCAAACCTTAAGCTTTACATACTTTTCACGCTCTTCCAGTATTATTTCGAGCCTGCCTTTGCCTTTCATGGCATCTATGGCATTCTTTACAAGATTCTCCACCGTCCAGCTATGCAGTTCAGGGTTAAGCATAACCTTTACAGGATGGGCCGGTGCATGAAAAATAAATTCAACCTGCTTTGATGCCCGCGCCTTCAGGTAGGCAAAAGACCTTTCTGTTTCCGCAATAATATCCAGTTCCTGCAATTCCGGCTCAGACCCTACTTTAGAGAAACGTTCTGCAATGGTTTGCAGCCTCAGCACATCCTTTTCCACCTCTGTAACGGTGGTTTCGTCAACATTATCTGCTTTCATAATCTCAATCCATCCCAGCAATGACGAAAGCGGCGTACCAATCTGGTGGGCGGTTTCTTTAGCCATACCTGCCCATAGCCTGTTTTGTGCACTAATTTTATTGGCTTTAAAAAATATATATACCACTACACCAAATAAAAGTATTATGAGCACCAATGCTACCGGGTAGTACTTCAGTACATTTAGTAATGTTGAGTTTCCAAAATATACATACTGAAACTCCCCTGGCATATACTCAATAGTAAGCCTGTTGTTTTGCGACTTAAATTCTTCTAATAGTTTATATGCTTTTATGCTGTCTTTTATCTTACTGCCTTGCAGTATATTTTCATCTATATTCCTTGATTCGCGTATTATCCCTTCGGCATCGGTAAGTATTAGTGGTATAGTATTATTTTTAGTGGTAATGTCGCTTACCGTCTCCAGCGCCTTGTCATCTGTAGGGCTTATTATGGCTTCTGTAGCATCAGCCCATAATTCCATCTTCATCCGTTCCTCCTCTTTAAAAGCCTGGAAAAGATAGTAGGTATTCCATACTATAAGAACCACTATTAGAAACGAAACCACTATAATGAACCAACGGGTAAAATCCCTGTTATCCGAAATTTGCATATTTTAATTAATTGAGCATTAAAGATACTAAAAGTTGGTAAAGCTGTAATAGGTGTAAGATGTGTAAACGGAAAAACGGCAACTTTAGGCAGTTAGTATTAATTGCTAAAACATCGGGTTAAATTTGATATTGGCATTTTTAACTAAGCATATAAAAAGTATCTTTGTAAAAACAACCGCAATAATGTTGAGTATAGACCCAAAAGAAATACCTACCGCAAAGCTGCAGGGTTACCTTCAGGGAGCAGTAGGGCCCAGGCCGATAGCTTTTGCCAGCACTTTAGATAAAAACAATGTGCCCAACCTTTCGCCCTTCAGCTTTTTTAATGTGTTTAGTGCAAATCCGCCCGTGTTGGTTTTTTCGCCTGCACGCAGGGTTAGGGATACTACTGTAAAACATACCCTTATAAATGCAGAACTTAACAGGGAAGTTGTTATTAATGTGGTTAATTATGCCATAGTGCAGCAGGCGTCGCTCTCAAGCACAGAGTATGGCGAAGGAATAAATGAATTTGAGAAAGCGGGGCTAACCATGCTGCCAAGTGATATTGTAAAGCCTTTCAGGGTAAAAGAATCTCCCGTACAGTTTGAGTGTAAGGTTAATGATATAATAGCACTGGGAACAGGCGGGGGCGCGGGCAACCTGATAATATGTGAAGTGGTTAAAATTCATGTTGATGAAAATATACTTGATGAAAACGGAGCGGTTGACCAGACTAAGATTGACCTTGTAGCGCGTATGGGTGGTAACTGGTACAGCAGGGCCAACCAGGGGCTGTTTGAAGTTGAAAAGCCATTAACGACACTTGGCATTGGTGTAGATAATGTACCTGCTTTTGTAAAAGAATGCGGCTTTTTTGACGGTAACGATTTAGGGAAGCTCGGCAATGTGGAAGCAATGCCTACAAATGAAGAAGTAACCGGGTTTGTTAAGGAGGACTTTGAGATTAAAGGCATACTTAGCAGTGACGATGAAGAAAAAAGATATAAAAAGGCCAAGCAGTGCCTTGACAATAATGAAGTATTAAAAGCATGGAAAGTGCTTTTGGCTAAAAAAGAGTTTTAAATAGTAACGATTGCTGCCATGTGGCAGAAAAAACAACAGGATAATTATGGAAGTTTCAGGAAGAATCAAGATGATTGACGAGACCAGAATGTTTGGCAACAACGGTTTCAGGAAAAGGGAAATGGTGGTTACTACAGATGAGCAGTACCCGCAGCATATAATGGTAGAATTTACTCAGGATAAATGCGACCTGCTGAATAACTACAGGGTTGGCGAGCCGGTAAAAGTATCTATAAACCTGCGTGGCAGGGAGTGGGTAAACCCGCAGGGTGAAACAAAATATTTTAACTCTATACAGGGCTGGAGGATAGAAAAACTGCAACCCGAAGCGCCAGCAGGAGGTGGCTACCAGGCACAGCCGCCAATGCCAAGTGCACAGGACTCGTTTGAGCCTGCTACAAATTTCAGGGAAGAGGATCATGACGACCTGCCATTCTAATAACCCGGCACATCATATCTAAAAATATTCCCGCGTGCAACTGCACGCGGGATTTTTATATTACATAAGTTTTTGCTTTTATACAACAGTGTGTCAATAGAAAACAAATATGCAAATAACTTGATAATTATTTAATTTTTAATTAATTATGTACTTCCTGTCCCGCGAGTTATATTTTCCTCCAGCACATAGCGCCTCACCCGAAGGCATTGTGGCAATCGGCGGAGATTTATCGCCTGAAAGGCTTATGCTGGCATACCGTAACGGAATATTTCCGTGGTTTGACGATGACGACCCAATTCTATGGTGGAGCCCTCCGGAGCGCATGGTTTTATTCTTTGGCGAGCTCAAAGTTTCTAAAAGTATGCGGAATATAATTAACAGGGGCATTTTTCGTGTTACATTTAATACTGCCTTTAGAAAGGTAATAGAGCAGTGCAGCAGCATTAAGCGCCAGGGCCAGGCAGGAACCTGGATAACCGCAGAAATGAAAGAAGCTTATATAAAGCTGCACGAACTGGGCCATGCAAAATCTGTAGAGGTATGGCAGGACAATGAACTGGTTGGCGGGCTTTATGGTATAGACCTTGGCCATGTGTTTTGTGGTGAGAGCATGTTCAGTAAAATGCCTAATGCAAGCAAACTGGCATTTATAGTGCTTGCTAAAAAGCTTGAAGCCGAAAACTACCGCCTGCTGGACTGCCAGGTGCATAACCCGCATCTTGAGAGCCTGGGGGCACGCGAAATTAGCAGGGAAGCATTTTTAGAGAGAGTTATCAACTAATTAATTAAAAATATATGGCCACTGTTATAAAAAAGTACTACGAAGCATTTATGTTGCTTGCGGTACTAGTTGCATTTTTACTTTTCAGGAAAGAAGTTTTTGAAGCCTCTGTTTACCTTATTGGGGCTGCAGCAATTGCCCTTTATTTTGTGCCGGTACGCCTTATAGCTGCCATAACCAGAATAGATACTAAACAAACAGGTGTACAGGTAACATCTTCTTTTATTATTGCGTGTATAATAGGAGCATCATTGGTAGCAGTATCCGATAAAAATTTTCCCGGATTAAACACAATTGTTTACGGGCTTGCCATTATCAACATCTTTTTTATGATCTACTCCTTTTTTAAAGACCAGGAACGCAAAGCATTCCTGTTGCATTTTATCATGATAATATTGATATCATGGCTGCTTAATTTTATTGGATAATAAACATTAGGAAAGGAGTACATAGGCTGAAAAATTCCACAGGGAATGGAGGAGCAAGCCATATAAAAAACATAGCCTTACTCTTGTAAATGTAATGAAGCACCCGGTAATAAAGTGAGAAAGCACGATTAGCGGCGAGAGTACATAGAATAATGTTTCTGAATTATTGTAGTTGCTTAAATGTATTACTGCAAAGCCTACAATAGATATACGGCAAAGCCATGGGAAAACTTTGTACCATATTTGTTCAGAAAATATGGCAGCAACCAACCCCTGTCGCCTTAGCACGAGCCTGAAAAACAGCTCTTCTGTTACAGGGGCAATTATGCTTACTGCAATTAACGTAAAAACCGAATCTTCTACCAATTCCCCACGATGCTGTAAGTCTATAATATTATTGAGTAATATCAGCAAAGGGTAGATAAGCAATAGAAAGATGAATACTTTTACTAAAAAGAGAATGATAAAAATCTTTGCCTTCTTTATAGCTGACACATTATACTGTACATCATCAGGATTTTTTAAAAAACCTGACAGATCATACAAAAGCAACTTAGTCATATCTATCATAGCATTGGCGGTGTAAAGATACACAACAATTTACCGGATAAAGACTGTATATTTGCAGCATGAAAAAGGCTTTAGGCTTATTTATTATCAGCATTAGTGCAATTGTGGCATTTGCAGCATCGGCATATAACTATGCTCCCACAGCAAATACAGCTTCTGCAGATGCCTTTTTCAAAAAAGCGCATAACCAAAAAGAAAGCTATAAGGCCGATGTGCTCCATATTAGCGCAGCACACCTTAGCTTTGGCGAAAATATATTTACGCCGGTTAAATCTAACCAGCAGGAATACAAGTATCCTCTGTTAGAGGTGTTAATTTCAGGATACAAATATAAAGCCCGCAGCAAATCGGCCTTACAATACCTTAATTTTGCTTCCTGCCTTATTATTCGAAACAGGAAAGCCGACCTTATTTTCCCCTTCCATTATTTCTGGTAATACACAACTATAAACCCGGTTAAAATAAAAATTTGTACTGCCCCAAAGGCAAGTGCATAACTACATATTACTATTAATAAAATTTAAACAATGGAACTTTCTGTTATTATTATAGGTGCAGCTATATTGTTGCTGATATTTATACCAATTGCATTGGTACATAAAAAAAGAGACAAAGAAGAAAAAGCAACACTAAACAGGCTTCAGAATATTGCTGAAAAAGAGTCTCAAAAAATAATAAAGCATGATTTATGGAATAACTCCGCTATTAGCTTAGACAGCGCAGGCACGCTTTATTTTATAGAAAACAACAGCGCCGGTGTAAAGAAGATAAATCTGAAGGGCATAAAGGAATGCCGCATTATAAACTCGGGCAGGGCGGTAACAAACCATCTTGAAGACCCTTACAGCATCCGAAGGCTGGAGCTGGCACTAACGGGCAGCCATTATGAATATGAGCAAAGGCTTCTGTTTTTTGATATGGCAATAAATATGCAGATTAATGACGAATTGCAGCTCATTAAAAAGTGGGAAGCAATTATTAATAATCACATCAAAGCTAACTAAATAAAAAACCCACTCTTTTTGAGTGGGTTTTTTATATCTGCTTTTTTATGTCTTAAGCTTCAAACGGAACTATAGAAACATATGATTTGTTATCACGTTTCTTTTGGAATTGAACAACACCGTCAACTTTTGCATGCAGGGTATGGTCTTTACCCATATATACATTTTCGCCCGGGTTGTGCTTAGAGCCCCTTTGCCTAACAATAATGTTACCGGCAATGGCAGCCTGGCCTCCAAAAATCTTAACGCCTAAACGTTTCGACTCTGATTCCCTACCGTTCTTGGAACTACCGACACCTTTCTTGTGAGCCATGATGTTTTAGTTTTTAATTGTTAATATTATTCTGCAGTTTCAGTTTCTGCTTTTTTAGAAGCTTTTTTCTTAGCTCCCGGTGCAGTTATACCTGTAATAGAGATTTGGGTTAAAGACTGGCGGTGGCCATTCTTAACTTTGTAACCTTTTCTCCTTTTCTTTTTGAAAACAATTACCTTGTCTCCTTTTAAGTGCTGCAGCACTTTGGCTTCTACCGAAGCACCTTCTATAGCCGGGGCGCCAAGTGTTATGTTTCCGCTGTCATCAAGTAAAAGAACTTTTGCAAATGTAACTGCATCTCCTTCTTTACCTTCTAAACGGTGAACATAAACCTTTTGGTCTTTGCTAACTTTAAATTGCTGCCCTGCTATCTCTACGATTGCATACATAACAATATGTTTTAATTAAATTTTAAGGCTGCAAATATACAACTATTTATTTATCAGCCAATATGCAAGACTAATTTTTAAAGCAAAAATCATTAATATAACAGCCTGATAATCATGAAAAGAAAAAAATTTAGCTTTATTGTAACAAAATACCGAAATTGCACACCAATTATCAAAATCAATAATTAAACTCTTTATGAAAAAATCTTTAATGGCTTTGGGTTCACTCCTCATGCTTGGCGGAGTAGCATCTGCCCAGAAAGTAGCATTTGAGGAATATGATCTGGACAACGGGCTGCATGTAATCCTGCACCAGGACAAAACGGCACCGGTTATAATTACTTCGGTAATGTATCATGTTGGTTCTAAAGACGAAAATCCTGAAAGGACTGGGTTTGCGCACTTTTTTGAGCATTTGCTGTTTGAGGGCACCAAAAACATTGAGCGTGGCGAGTGGTTTAAAATAGTTACTGCAAATGGCGGTAATAACAATGCTAACACAAGCGACGACAGAACATACTATTATGAGGTTTTCCCAAGCAACAACCTTGAATTGGCTATATGGATGGAGTCGGAAAGGCTTATGCACCCGGTTATAAACCAAATAGGTGTAGATACACAAAATGAGGTAGTTAAAGAAGAAAAAAGACTTCGTGTAGACAACCAGCCTTATGGTAACCTTATTGCAGAGGTAAAAAGGAACATGTTCCAGGTTCACCCATACCGTTGGGCAACCATTGGTTCTATGGAGCACCTTGATGCCGCTACTCTTGAAGAGTTCCAGGCATTCAACAAAAAATTCTATGTGCCTAACAACGCTGTGCTTGTTGTAGCGGGTGACCTTGACATAGAAAAGACAAAAAAATGGATACAGCAGTACTTTGGGCCAATACCTAAAGGAGCCCCGGTTACACGCCAGACTTATGAAGAAAAGCCAATAACACAAACGCTTCGTGCTACTTATGAAGATCCTAACATACAGCTGCCAATGGTTGTGGCTGCCTACAGGACACCTTCTATGAAAACCAGGGAAGCACGTGTTCTTGACATGATCTCTACTATTCTTAGCGACGGAAAAAGCTCAAGGATGTATAAGAAGATTGTAGATGACAAAAAGATGGCGCTTCAAATGGGTGCTTTCAACTACAGCCAGGAAGATTACGGTCTTTATATAGTATATGGTATCCCGATGCAGGGACATACTTCTGAAGAACTTTTAAAAGAAGCTGATGAAGAAATTAAAAAACTTCAAAACGAGCTTATCTCTGAGAAAGAATTCCAGAAGCTTAAAAACATTTACGAAAGCAACTACGTAAACAGCAACAGCAGTGTTGAGGGTATTGCAAGCAACCTTGCTACTTACTACATGCTTTATGGCGATGTAAACCTTATAAACAACGAAATAGACATTTACCGTTCTATCACCAGGGAAGAGATAAGGGATGTTGCACGCAAATACCTTAACCCTAACCAAAGGTTGATATTAGATTATGTACCAGCTAAAGACAAAGCACAAAACTAAGAATCATTGAGAATCATGAAAAAAGCAATATATCTATTAGCCGGCTTATTCTTTATTAGTATGCAGGCACAAGACAGGCCAATGCCAAAACCGGGACCGGCACCAACAGTAAATGTTGGCAAACCGGAAACATTTGAACTTAAAAACGGACTAAAGGTTTTGGTTGTAGAAAACCACAAACTGCCAAGGGTATCTTATACACTTACCATGGATAACGCTCCTTATGCCGAAGGTGAGAAAAAAGGTGTATCTGATATGGTTAGTGCACTTATGGGCACAGGTACCAAAAAAATGTCTAAAGACGCTTTTAACGAAGAAACTGACTTTTTAGGCGCAAATATTAACTTCTGGGCAGAAGGCGCTTCAGGAAGCGGGCTTTCTAAGTACTCTGAAAGGATACTAGAGCTTATGGCTGACGGTGCACTTAACCCGAAATTTACCCAGGAAGAATTCGACAAGCAAAAAGCTAAGATAATAGAAGGGCTTAAGGCTGACGAGAAGAGTGTATCATCGGTAGCTTCAAGGGTAACAGATGCGCTTATATATGGTAAAAAACACCCTAACGGAGAATATCTTAGCGAAGAAACACTTAACAATGTAACACTTGCAGATGTTGTTAACAACTACAATACTTACTTTGTTCCGGGTAATGCTTACCTTGTTGTAGTGGGCGATGTTAAAACTAAAGACGTTAAAAAACAGGTTAAGAAACTTTTTGGCGACTGGACTCCTAACACAGCTCCTAAAGTAACGTACAGCGATCCTAAAGATGTACAGTATACACAAATTAACTTTGTAGATATGCCTAACGCAGTGCAAAGTGAAATATCTGTTGTTAACGTTGTAAACCTTAAAAGGACAGATAAAGACTATTTCGCAGCGCTTCTTGCCAACCAGATTCTTGGTGGTGGTGGCGAAGGAAGGCTTTTCCTTAACCTGCGTGAAGCTCACGGCTGGACGTATGGCGCTTATTCATCTATAGGTGCTAACAAATATGTAACTTCTTTCAGGTCATCTACATCTGTAAGGAATGCAGTAACTGACAGTGCTATAGTAGAAATACTTAATGAGATCAAGAAGATAAGGACAGACCTTGTATCTGAAGAAGACCTTAAAAATGCTAAGGCAAAATACATTGGTAACTTTGTAATGCAGATGGAAAAACCATCTACAATTGCACAGTATGCACTTTTAACGGAGACACAAAACCTTCCTGAAGATTACTACGAAAACTATATTAAGAGCATCAACGCAGTAACTCCGGAAGATGTAAGGAATGCTGCTAAAAAATATTTCCTTGCAGAAAACGCGCGTATAGTTGTAGTTGGTAAAGCTGCCGATGTACTTCCGGGCCTTGAAAGCAGGAATATGCCTATCCAGTATTTTGATAAATGGGGTAAGCCTACAGATAAGCCTGTGCTTAACAAGCCTGTACCTGCCGGTGTAACTGTGAAAACAGTATTAGACAATTATATTAAAGCTATTGGTGGCGAAAAAGCGGTTAAAGGTGTTAAGTCAATATCTAAAACAGCTACTGCAACCATTCAGGGAACTCCGCTTGAATTAGTGGTTAAGCAAACTGCCGACCAGAAATTTGCCATGGAAATGAAAGCTATGGGCATGACAATGATGAAGCAGGTAATTAATGAAAAAGGCGGATACCGTGTGGTACAGGGCCAGCGTACAGAGCTTGAAGGCGAAGAACTTGCTGATGCTAAGAAAACTGCCGTTCCGTTTGAAGAGCTTAACATGATGAGTGATAAAGGATGGACACTTACAGGTATTGAGCAGATAAACGGTAAAGATGCTTATGCAATTAAAAACGAAGGCTCTACCTACTACTACGACACTACTACAGGCCTTAAGTTAGCTGAAAGCAAAGAAGAAGAGCAAATGGGCCAAAAGGCTACACAAACTACAATTCTTGCTGATTACAGGGATGTAAAAGGTGTGAAGATACCATACAAAAACATCGTAAATATGGGTGGTATGGAAATGGAGTTTACCGCTACAGATGTTAAGGTAAACGAAGGCGTTAGTGCTGCAGATTTCCAGTAAAATAATTTACATATTACAATAAAAAGGCCCGCAATAGCGGGCCTTTTCTTTTAGTATACTTTACATCTTATTTTCTTGAAGAGAAATAGACACCAACCAGTATTATGGCAGCACCTACCAGTTGCAGCGGCGCTAAAGATTCGCCATCAAACAAGCCCCATCCAAATGCCACAACAGGAATCATATAAGTAACCGAAGAGGCAAATATTGGTGACGACATGTGTATAAGTTTAAAGAATATAATATTGGCAATACCGGTACCTACAATACCCAGTACAGCTATATAAAGCATTGCTTCCTGCGTTTCGGTGGCGGTAGCAACATCGGCAAACCCTGACAGAAACAGAACGGCAACGGCAGGCAGCAGCATAACCGCAAAATTGCCTGTGCTTATACTAAGCGGACTTAAGTCGGACAGGTGTTTTTTAATAAGATTTACGTTGGTAGCATAACATACCGAAGCTGCTACTACAAAAAGCGTGTACCAGTAATTTTGATTAGGGTTATCTGCAGCACCTTTATAGATAAGCAATCCGCACCCCACAAGGCCTATAAGCACCCCGAATAACTGCCTGCGCTGAAACTGTAACCCAAACACCACAGCACCTATAATTAGTGTGCTTAATGGTGTTAGCGAGTTAAGGATGGCACTTATAGAACTGTGAATCTGGGTTTGTGCCACCGAAAAAAGGTAAACCGGCAGAAAAGTCCCGAAAAGTGCAGTTATGGCAAGGTACTTCCATTTGCCCTGCGGTACATTGCGCAAACTTCTGAAGCCTACAATAAGGAGGAAGACGGCACAAAATATGATACGGAGCGAACCGAGCTGAAAAGGGGTTAAGCCCAATAAGCCCCTTTTTATCAGTATAAAAGAACTGCCCCATATTAAGGCAAGAATTGCCAGTAAATACCATTTTAGCTGTTGTGACTGCATAGATTAACTTTAACTTAAAATTCGGGCTAAAAATCCGACAATAAATCCGGATGGCAAACGTTTTTTAGTAAATTTGTAATCGCTTTTTAAAGAGCATTTTATAAAAGAACTTAATATCATATACAATGAAAGTAATTAAACACATTTCGGCTTTTGCCCTTGCTGCAATGCTTTTTGTAAGCTGTAAAGACACGGCTAAAGACGGTAACATAGAAACACCTGAAGAAGGGACGGTTACCGACACCATACAAAAAGAAACAGCAGCTAACCTTGAAACAACCTCATTTAAAATTGAGGGCATGACCTGCGCTATTGGCTGTGCCAAAACAATTGAAAGCAAACTTGCCGGGCTTGACGGAGTAGAAAACGCAAAAGTAGATTTTGACAGCAAGACAGCTACTATTTCTTACAATGCAGAAAAGCAGACACCGGAAACGATAGTAGAAACTGTAGAAAAGATTGCTGACGGCACTTATAAAGTAGCTGACGTGAAAAACTCTGCTGATAAAGCGATGCTGTATAAAGCAGACCAGGAGCCTAAGAAAAAGGCTGAAAAGAAGAAAGAAAAGAAAAAGGCTAAGAAAGAAGAAAAAGCAGGCTGTGCAAGCGGCGAAAAGAAAAGCTGCTGCTCTGGCGAAGCTAAGAAATCATGCCATTCAGAAAGTACTACTACTTCGTCAGCCGGAAGCCTTTAATACAGGAATTATTAAATATATAAAAAAGCAGCCATTGGCTGCTTTTTTATTACCTCCACTTAAGGGTTTCCATTAAGTTGCGCATATCGTCTTTTATATAGCTTGCTGCCGGCATAAGTGAGTCATAATTGGGCCGTGCATAAAAATACATAGAGCCTGTAAGAAAGTGCCTTGTACTGTCGGTGGCATAAAACTGTGCATTTGTGGCGGCATCTCCCCCAACCTGGTAAAACATGCCATATACATTCTGCATATCATTTACGAAAGGCAGCTCCTGTATAGCATCAGCTTTAATTACGTGCTCATAGGTAAGCTTTTGCGCATCCCTTAATAACATTTCGAGGTTACCTTCCACGGGTTTATAAGTGAGGTAAATGGTGGCTTTCATCCTTGGGTACTGCAAGGTAAAATTGCAATTGCCTTTATTGCTGATTATAGCCTGACTATTAAATGCGAATGTAAAAGGGCATTTGCCGCTATACATTACGTAATCTTCTATAGGGTAATCCAGCCTCAGTAATGCTTTTGGCTTGGGCACAGCATCTTCTTTGCACGAAACAAATGTTGCACTCACCGCAAAAAGGGCCGCAGCCGCAAAAAACTTTTTAATGATATCCATTTATGGCAGGGTAACTTTTATTTGTTTTATCCTTCTCTTATCAACTGATTCGACGGTAAAGATATTGTCATTAAAATTAATTTTCTGGCCTTTTTTAGGAAAATTACCTGATATTTCGAGTATGAAGCCTGCCAGTGTTTCCGCCTCACCCTTTGATGCTTCAAAACCTTCTTCCTCCACATCGGTTATCCTGTAAAAGTCTTTAAGCCCTATTTTACCGTCAAACAAAAAGTTTTTATCATCTATCTGAGAGTAAATAATATCTTCATCATCAAATTCGTCGCTTATATCGCCTACAATTTCTTCAAGTATATCTTCAAGCGAAATAAGCCCCGATGTACCCCCATACTCATCTACCACAATGGCAAGGTGGTTTTTCATCCCCTGAAACTCCTTCAGCAGGTTATCCAGCTTTTTATTCTCAGGGATAAAAAACGGCTCACGTATTAATGTCTGCCATTCAAATTCCTGCTTGTCTATATATGGGATAAGGTCTTTTATGAACAGCACCCCTTCTATATAGTCTATATTTTCACGATATACAGGTATGCGCGAAAAGCCGCTTTCTACAATTTTCGGAAAAATTTCTGAAAAACCTTCTTCTATATCAAGGGCAAAAATGTCTATACGCGGACTCATCACCTGCCGTACATCAGTATTACCAAAGGTTACAATACCTTCCAGTATCTTTTGTTCTTCGGCTGTCGCATCGGCATAATCGGTAAGCTCCAGTGCCTGGGATAGCTGATCTACTGAGATACCCGTACGCTGCACATTGAATTTCTTATACAGTGCAAGTGTTACTTCACGCATGGGTACACTAAAGGGCGAAAGTAGCTTATTCAGGTAAAAGAGCATATAAGATACCCGCATGGCAAAAGCGCCGCTATTGCGGGTAGCATAAACTTTAGGCACCACCTCCCCAAAAAGAAGAACAAGAAAGGTTATGACAGCTACCTGGACAATAAAGTGCAACCACGGCAGGTATATGCTTTCAAACAAAGAGCCGGTTATCCTGAAGAATAGTATAATAATAGCTATATTGATAAAGGTGTTGGCTATAACTATGGTTGCCAGTAATTTTTTTGGTTTTTCTAAAAGCCTTACAATCAGTTTTCCTTTTTTAGGGCTTTTTTGCGCAATACCCTTTATATCTTCGGGAGTTAATGCAAAAAAAGCGACTTCGGTTCCGGATATTACAGCAGAAAAGAACAGCAGGATAAGAATACCTGCGCAGCCAAACAATAGGCTATAATCAAACAATATACTCGAGGGGTCGGGGTCCAAAATTGTGAGTATTAATTAAACAATTAAAATGGAAGGTCATCGTCAGGCTCAGGCACATTCATGTTATAATCAGGTGCAGGCCTTGCAGGTTCGCTAACAGATGGCTGCTGTTGCTGCTGCCTGTTGCTGTTGCCTGTAGTATTGTTATTGCCTTCCATTTCTTTTTTAGTGGTTAAAAATGTAAATTCAGTTACCTGAATTTCTGTGGTATATTTGGTAGTACCGTCATCTCCCTGCCACTGGCGTGATTTAATACGGCCTTCCACATATATTTTATCGCCTTTGCTAAGGTATTTCTCGCATATTTCGGCAGCTTTGTTACGCACCACTATATTATGCCATTCGGTACTTGTAATACGCTCATTGGTTTGTTTGTTGATGTAAACCTCGTTAGTGGCAAGCGGAAAACGCCCTATACAGTTGCCACCATCAAAATAGTGCATCTTTACATCGTCTCCTAAATGGCCTATAAGCATTACTTTGTTAAGTGTTCCGTTCATAACAACTGTTTAGCGTTTAACCAAAAATAATAAAATTTAATGTCAATCCCAATGCTTCTCTATAAAATTATGGATAACCACAGGCACAGGCAACAGCTTTATTTCTTTATGGCTTAGTGCACCTTTTATCCCGGCTTTGGCAGTTACCTGCCAAAAGCGTATATACAGGTGCTGGTGCGAGAGTTTATGAACAATAGTATCCTGTATAAGCACAACGTCAGTAACGGGAAAATCGGTAAAAAACTCATTTCGGATAACCTGCATTACCTCTTCGGGCTGTACATCATTCTCGGTTTCCAGTAACGGAAATTCATAAAGGTTATGCCATATACCCTTTGCTGAACGTTTGTTAACAAGGCTCCTGCCCTGGCCGTCTTCAACAATAATATAATTAAAATACCTGTGTGTAACTTTTGTTTTTTTGAGTTTTACAGGCAGGCTTGCCACCCGCCCGGTATTATATGCGACACACTCTTTATTAAGCACACAGTTGGGGCAGTCCGGATTTTTTGGCACACATTGTAATGCGCCAAACTCCATCATGGCCTGGTTAAATTCAGATGCGCACCCCGGCGGCAGGTGTCCGGAAGCAATATTTTTAAACAACGGTTTGGCAGCAGGTGAAGATATATCGGCCTCTAAGCCGAAATAGCGCGACAGCACCCGGTAAACATTACCATCTACAACGGGCACGGCCTCACCATAACAAATAGAAGCAATAGCGGCTGCGGTATAATCGCCTACACCTTTAAGCTTTAGCAGCCCGTCATAGCTATCGGGAAACTCACCTTTCAGTTCATTTGCTATGTATTTGGCGGTTGCGTGCAGGTTTCTTGCCCTGCTGTAATAGCCAAGCCCCTGCCATAATTTAAGCACCTGCTCTTCGGGTGCCGCAGCAAGATGTTTTACGGTTGGAAATGCCTCTATAAACTTAAAAAAATAAGGCATACCCTGCGCCACGCGCGTTTGCTGGAGCATAATTTCTGACAGCCACACGGGGTATGGCTGTGGTGTTTTGCGCCAGGGCAAATCGCGGCGGTTTTGTAAATACCAACTTATCAGCAGATTAGAAAAATTCATAGTAAAGGAGAGGTTAGCAAAATTAAAACTTTATGTTATTAAATTTTAATGTATTAACCTTGAAATATTGTTTTTTTAATTCATATATTTGCACACTCGAAAAAAATACATACAAATATAAATTTTAGAAAGAAAATGACGAAAGCAGACATCGTAGCAAAAATCTCTGAAAAACTTGGGCTTGAAAAAGGAGATGTGCAAGCAACAGTAGAGTCTTTTATGGAGGAAGTAAAAAACTCTTTGGAAACCGGCGATAATGTTTATCTGAGAGGGTTTGGAAGCTTTATTATTAAAACACGTGCTGAAAAAACCGGAAGGAATATATCCAAAAACACTACAATAAAAATACCTGCACACAACATACCTGCATTTAAACCTGCCAAAGTGTTTGTTGACGGTGTTAAAACGAATACTGAAGTAAAGTAACAAAACTTAATTTATTAATCCAAAACCCTTAGACATTATGCCAAGTGGGAAAAAAAGAAAAAGACATAAAGTAGCTACGCACAAACGTAAAAAAAGGGCGAGAGCTAACCGTCACAAAAAGAAAAAGTAGTTTAATACTACTTTTTCTTTTTTAAAACGTTCATTGACAAAAAAGATTTCAGAGTTAAGAATTCAGAGTTAAGATTTACACACTGTAAACTATTAACCGTTAACTTAAAACTGATATCTCCGGGTACTAAACTACCTGTAATAAAATGTTTAATCCATCTGCTATACAGTTAGCAGTTAACAGTAATCAATATACAGTTAAATCTGTAAACGGTGAGCTGTAAACCGTAAACTGCGGCAGATAAAAATGTACAGCGTGAATAAAGAACTGATTATTCGGTCTGGTTCTGAAGCAGTAGATTTTGCCTTGTTAAAAGATGGAAAACTAATTGAATTGCATAAAGAACAGGAAGACAAGAACAAGTTTTCTGTAGGCGATATTTTTATAGCCAAAATACGGAAACCTGTAGCCGGCCTTAATGCCGCATTTGTTAACGTGGGGTTCGAAAAAGATGCTTTTTTGCATTACCACGACCTGGGGCCTAACCTGCCCTCTTTAATAAAATTCATAAAACTTGTAAGCGCAGGTAAATTAAAAGATTATTCCCTGAAAAATTTTCCGTTCGAGAAAGAGATTAATAAAGATGGTGTTATAACCGATGTGTTAAGCGCCAACCAGTCAATCCTCGTTCAGGTGGTAAAAGAGCCAATATCCACAAAAGGGCCGCGCATAAGCTCAGAGCTTTCGCTGGCAGGCCGCTATGTGGTGCTTGTGCCTTTTTCTGACCGCATCTCGATTTCGCAGAAAATAGAATCTAAGGAAGAAAAAGACCGCCTTAAACGCCTTGTGCAAAGCATAAGGCCAAAAGGATTTGGTGTTATTGTAAGAACGGTAGCCGAAGGCAAAAAAGTAGCCGAGCTGGATAAAGACCTCCAGAACCTTATGGAGAAATGGACAGCCATGTGCAAACGAATGCCTTCTGCACACCATCCGAGCAAAGTGCTGGGCGAGGTAAACAGGGTTTCCTCTATACTTCGTGATGTGTTTAACGACACTTTTACCGGCATTTATGTAGATGATGAAGACCTGTTTTACCAAACAAAGGACTATCTGCAGGAGATAGCCCCTAACAAAGCCAACATCGTTAAGCTTTACCAAAACCGTGAGCTGCCGCTTTTTGAAAAATACAATATAGAAAGGCAGATTAAAACCTCTTTCGGGAAAACGGTTTCTATGAGCAAAGGCGCCTACCTTATTATAGAGCATACCGAAGCACTGCACGTTATAGACGTGAACAGCGGTAACCGCTCTAACAAGGCGCAAAGCCAGGAAGACACCGCCCTTGAAGTAAACATGATTGCCGCTGCCGAAATTGCAAGGCAGCTAAGGCTAAGGGACATGGGTGGTATTATTGTTGTCGATTTTATTGATATGAGCAATCCGGACAACAGGAAAAAACTTTATGATTTCCTGAAACAGGAAATGAGCGACGATAAGGCAAAACACAAGATCCTGCCTCCGAGTAAATTTGGGCTCATCCAAATTACCCGACAAAGAGTACGGCCTGAAGTAAACATCAAGACACGCGAAGAAGACCCTAACAAGCCTACGGGCGAGATAGAAGCTCCTATTCTTGTGATTGACAGGATAACGGCCGACCTTGAAAGAATTTTAAAGAACCGCAAAAAGATAGTGCTTAACGCACACCCTTTTGTGGCAGCATACCTTACCAAAGGTTTCCCATCCATTCGCTCTAAATGGTTTTTTGAGCATAAAAAATGGATAAAAATTATACCACGTGACGCTTACACGTATTTAGAATACCGCTTTTTTGACAGCAAAGGCAATCCTATTGCAACAGAATAGCAAAAACCGCCCTTACGGAATGTATGGGCGGTTTTTTTATATATTTACCTCAAAAAAAAGCAATGAAAAAAGCGCTACTCTTTTTAGTCCTGACATTCTGTATGTTTTCCTGCTCTGATAATGAAGAAGATAACATGAACCCGCTAAACGGCAACTGGAACATGAAATCATATACTGCCACGGTACCTAACCCGCCTGTGCTGGAAAACGGTGATATTATCTGGAAAATAAATAACGCTAACCTTACTATTGATAATAATGTAGAAGATGAATATCCTTACATGCTACAGTCCGGCTTTTACCCTATTGAGCAGGGAGAACAAAAGATAACCATATCTATAGCAGGCGGCGACAGCGAATGGAATTACACACTAAATGATAACGAATTAATACTTTCCGGTAACAGTGGCCCTAACGCCCCTGTTATACGTTTTGAGAGGAGGTAGTTGTTAGACAATAACTTTTTATTTATATTAGACTACTTAAAAC
>NZ_JAMWYY010000050.1 GCF_024305175.1 Flavobacterium sp. | reverse complement strand
GTTAAAAACTACTTAAAATAATATTTGTGAGCACACAAAAAAAAAGCGAGTTTTATAAAATTATTTAATTACTGTAACATGAAAGACTATTTCGGAGTGGTAAAAGATTACCTGAATGAGCTTCAGCTGGAAATTAAATATGAAAACCGTAGTGAATGCGTTTTCATGGTCAGCAATGAGCAGGAGGGTATAATTAACCTTATTATCTGTGTGGCATATCCCATTGTTATTTTCGAACAGTTCCTGTTTGAGGTAAAGCCGGATGCTTACCCGGTGTTTAAGGAGCTGCTCCAGAAGAACCGCGATATTATTCACGGTGCGTTTGTGCTTGATGATACAGGCAGAAAAGTAATTTTCAGGGACTCGCTGCAACTCGAAAATTTAGACCAGAACGAGTTTGGGGCAACGTTAAATTCGCTGAGCCTGCTGCTAAGCGAGTATTCGGAACAGATTATTAACTTTTCAAAAAATTAATGTGATGAGATTTTTAAGAAGATTATTCAAGATTGGGCAGGCCGAAGTGCACCATGCGATAGACGGAATTGAAGACCCGATAAAAATGACCGAGCAGGGCATAAGGGACATGAAAGATGACCTTGACAAAAGCCTGGAGGCGCTGGCGCAGGTTAAAGCCATGAGCATACGGGCCAAGAACGAGGTGGAGGAATATGGCAATAAGGCCGAAGATTACAGCGAAAAAGCCATGCTGATACTCAAAAAAGCACAAAAAGGCGGCATAGAGCCGGAAGAAGCCGACCGTTTGGCTACCGAAGCGCTTGTAAAGAAAGAAGAATCGTTAGCGCACCAAAAAAGGGCAGAAGCAGATAAGGAGAAATTTGACCATAATGTAGTGCAAATGGAAGCCAACGTGCAAACCATTAAGCAGAACATAAACAAATGGGAAAACGAGCTTAAGATACTGCGCAGCCGTGTTAAGGTGGCCGATGCTACTAAGAACCTGAACAAGCAGATGGCAAAAATAGACAGTAACGGAACTATTTCTTTACTGGAGCGCATGAAGGAAAAGGTGTTGCAGGAAGAAGCCCTTGCCGAAGCCTATGGCGAAATTGCCGGTGCATCTAAATCTATAGATGCAGAGATAGATAATGCTGTTGATGTAAAAAAATCCAAAGCGGTGAGCGAGCTTGAAAAGCTAAAGGCGCAAATGGGCATCAGTGGCGAAAAGAACGAGTAACAAACAAACCCAATGAAGGAATTAATAGAAATTTCTTTTTCGCCTGTAAATGCTTTTTTCACCATAATGTCTATTGTTATGGTCATTTACTGGGTGCTGGTTATTATTGCCGGCCTCGACCCCGACCATTTCAGTATAGATTTTGATTCGGCAGATATTGATGCTGATTTTGATGCCGACCCAACCAGCAGTGAAGGCGCAGCAGAAGGCAGCAGCTTTATGAAGGTACTGGAGTACTTTAACTTTGATGAGCTGCCCCTGATGTTTATTGTTACCATCATGTTTTTCAGCATGTGGCTCATAGGTGTCAACATTACTTATTACCTGGGTATAGAGAGTACATTGCTGGGCTTCCTGCTCATAATACCCAACCTGTTGTTTAGCCTGTTTCTTGTTAAGCTGCTTGCAAAGCCGCTTGGCTACCTGTACAGGCAGGTAAACCACAAAGGCGAGCCAGAGATAGATTTTTTAGGGCGCAGGTGCAGTGTGGTATCATCGGTAGGGCCGCAAAAAACAGGCATGATAGAGTTAACCGTTAACGGCGACCCTATAAAGTTGTATGCGCGCAGCAATACCGAAGAAGATATTACCGCAGGGCAGCAGGCTGTAATAGTGCGCGAAAGCGATGACAGGAGGTATTACCTTATAGAAAAGTTTGACTATTGATTTAACTGCATAATAATTATAACATCCAACAACCATGATATATTTTTTTACCACGCTTATCAGGGCCCTCATAGGCCTGATAACATCTGTTCTTGAAATCATTTTATAAACCAATCAATTAAACACTAAATTACAATGTTAGGAAACACTCTGTTAATTACCATGATAGCCATTATCATTGTGGTTATCGGCCTGTTGGTATGGGTTATCTCCATGTACAAGAAAACCATACAGGGCAAAGTTCTTGTTCGCACCGGCGCAGGCGGTACCAAGGTATTTTTTAATGCGGGCCTTGTAGTGCCGGTACTCCACAAAATGGAGATAATGGATATCTCTGTAAAAAAGCTCGAGGTAGAGCGCACCGGCGTAAACGGGCTTATCTGTAAAGATAACATCCGTGCCGATATTAAGGTTACCTTCTTTATCAAGATAAACAAATCGGCTGCCGATATTATAAATGTGGCACAAACCATTGGCTGCGAAAGAGCCAGCGAAATAGAAGTACTGCGCAACCTGTTTGATGCCAAATTTTCTGAGGCGCTTAAAACCGTAGGTAAGAAGTTCGACTTTATCGAATTATACGAAGCGCGCAGCGAGTTCCGTGAAGAAATCATATCCATCATCGGTACCGACCTTAACGGTTATATACTGGATGACTGTGCTATAGACGACCTGGAGCAGACTTCATTAAGCCACCTTAAGACCGATAACATTCTTGACTCTGAAGGTATCAAGAAGATTACAGAGCTTACAGCGGCACAAAATATTAAATCGAACCTAATCCGCAGGGATGAGGAGAAAACCATCCGCAAGCAGGACGTAGAGGCGCGTGAAGCAATTTTAGCTTTAGACCGCCAGCTTGCCGAGAAGGAAGAGATACAAAAACGTGAAATTGCCAACATCAAAGCCCGTGAGGAAGCCGAAATAGCAAAAGTAAACGAAGAAGAAAGGCTTAAAAGCGAAACAGCCCGTATCAACACGGCTGAGAAAGTACAGGTGGCCGAAGAGAATAAAGACAGGCTTGTTATAGTAGCCGCCAAGAATAAAGAGCGTACCGCCGCCGTAGAGACCGAAAGGGTAGAAAAAGACCGCGCATTAGAGCAAACCGAGAGGGAGCGTATTGTTACCCTTGCCCAGATTGAAAAAGACAAAGCGGTTGAGGTTGAGCGCAAAAACATACAAAATGTTATCCGCGACAGGGTAATGCTCGAAAAAGGAGTGGTTACAGAGCAGGAAAGCGTTAAGGATATTGAGGCATTTAAGGATGCCGAGAGGAAGAAGAAAGTAGCAGTTACACTTGCTGAAAAAGAGAGTGAAGAGCTGTACATTAAGCGCCTTAAGGCTGCCGAGGCAGAGAAAGAAGCCGCCAAGCAAAAAGCCGAAGAAATTAACATAGAGGCTGCCGCAAGGATGGCTGCCAGCGAAAAAGAAGCCGAAGCCCGTAAAATACTTGCCGAAGCCAAAGCGAAAGAGGATGCCACATTCGGACTTTCTGAAGCGCAGGTAATGCACGCCAAAGCCGATGCTAACGAAAGGCAGGGTATTGTTGATGCCCTTGTTATCGAGAAGAAGGCGCTTGCCGAGGCCGCAGGCCTTAAGGCAAAAGCCGAAGCCGAAAGAGAACTGGGACTTTCTGAAGCTACTGTTATTAAAGAAAAAGCAATGGCAGAAGCAAGCGGTATAGAAGAAAAAGCCGAAGCGATGAAAAAGCTTGACGGAGTAGGTAAAGAGCACGAAGAGTTCAAGCTAAGGCTTAACAAAGAGCTACAGGTAGATCTTGCCCACATCAACATACAGAAGGATATAGCTGATGCCCAGGCCAATGTTATAGGCGAAGCGCTTAAGGCTGCCAAGATTGATATCGTGGGTGGCGAAACCATGTTCTTTGACCAGATCGTGAACCAGATTACACGCGCCAAAGGCTTTGACAGGCTGGTAAACCACAGCGAGAACATCAGTGAAATAAAAGACGCCATTCTTGGCGAGGGCGGCGAAAGCAGGGAAAACCTGCTGGACCGTATAAAAGGCTTTGCTGATAAGTATGGTATATCAAGCGAGGACATTAAGAACCTTACGGTAGCCGGGTTATTGATGGAACTGCAAAAACGCAGTGACGACTCGGGCGAGAAAGGCCTGTTCTCTAACCTGATGCTGATGGCTAAGAATATGGGCTTGTCAGACAAAAAACTGGGATAGGCAGTTTAGTTGATTTTTTTAAATAATGCCTTCGGCGCCCCAGGGTGCCGGAGGTTATCTTATCCTTCCTGAATATGAAGCGCTTAACCGGAATTGTTATTATAATCGCTCTCTTTATTTCCTGTGATTGTTACAGGGTTGTAACAGGTACAACTATAGACAAAGAAACAAAAGCCCCTATAAAGGATGTACTTGTTTACAACAAGAAAGATAAAGAGTATACTAACGTATATACTGATTCTTTGGGGGACTTTAAGTTGGCAGATATAAACGGAGGAATACTAAGATGCCCGCCAATGAATGTAGTTATTGAGGCAAAAGGATATGTTATAAAAGAAGATACAATACCGGCAGGCAGCAATAAAATTATTGAACTCGAGAAGATTAAAACTAACTGAACCGTTGGTTACACTATAAATACAAGCAAACATGAGTACACTGGAAGGCGGTACCTATGAGATTATACAGGGGCGTTTGCAAACCCAGAAAAACGACCTTTTGGGCAGGCTGCAAAAGCTTAACGAAGCCCGTAAGGAAGTTTTTGGCAGTATAGAAACCAAACTCATAGCCAATAACCGCATTATTACCCAAAACAACTGCATTCCTGCCGATATTGTATCGATAGGCGAAAGGTGCATACTGGGCTATAATGTGCACTTTGGGCTGCGTACCGATATTAAGGCGGAAGATGTATTCAGCATCTATATATATGAAAATGAAGAATTTCGTGAAGAAGGGCTTGAATTTATAAATGACGAAACCTTCCATTCCGATTTCTTCAACCTTTATAAATACTACAGGGATACCAGTTTCCGCAAATTCTTTATTGCCGGCAACTACCTGCACATGGTGTTCCAGATAAGCGACCGTCTTAGTGACATAAAGACTTTTAAGTGGCTGATTAAAGACAACACACTTACTTATATAGACAACCGCAGCGACCACGAATACAAATTTCCACGCCAGCACGATTTCCGCTGGCAGGAAACCACCCGCGATATGCAGCGTTATGGCAAGCACCCGCATGTGTCAATACTCGACAAGGTGTTTGTAGAAACTGTTGGTGGTACCCTCACCATTAAGATTGAGGACAACACCACGGTTGGTAAAGGTATTTATGACGAGGAGGTATCGCACCCGGACCAGACACTGGACGATGGTAACTTTCAGTATGCCGACCTGGGTAACCTTATCGCACTTCGCATAAAACCGTTTCAGGAAGAGCCGCGCTATTTTATATACAACCACAAGCTGCAGGAAGTCCGCAAAATAGACAGCCTTGAAACTTCGGCAATACTGCTGCCTGACGATCATGGGCTAATCTTTTCTAACGGCTATTACCTGCAAACAGGGGAGTATAAGATATATGAAAACAGCCTGCAGAACCTAATGTTCCAGGAACGCATTGCGTCGCCAAACGGCGAAGACTTTATGTATGTGTTCTATGAGGAAAAATTCGGGCAGTATGTGCTGATGCAGTACAACCTTATTACCCGCGAGGTAACCACACCCATAGTATGTAACGGCTTTACCATTTTAAAGAATGGCGAGCTGTGCTACTTCCGCGCGGAGGATGAGGCCACAAAGAACCATTTGGTACAGATATGGCAAACGCCATTTGTAAAGGGCGATTTTATGCCGTCGCCGCATAAAGACAGCTACATCTACAAAATAGGCAATAAGGATATTGTGAAGGCTATGGCTGATTGCCAGGCTATTATAACGCTGCTGAACAAAAATGACGATTACGAGGGTTTGTATGCCGACCTTACCCGCATGGCGCAGAACATACTCGATGGTTATTACTGGATAAACAGTAAAGAGACCTTTGAGCTTAACCTGCCGCTTACCGAGATAAAGAAAACGGCTAACGCCGCCATAGACGAATTTGAAAAGGTGGTGCAGCTAAGGCAGAATGCAAAAAAACTTACGGATGAGGTACGCCAGAAAGCCGAAAGCCTGTTTGTAAAAATAAAAAGCTCGCCGCTGGATGACATTGATGTATATGTAGCTGATTTAGCTGCTTTACGTTCATTGCGTGGCGAGGTAATAAGTCTGCGTGAAGTGCGGTATGTGGATTCGGAATTCATCAACACGCTGGAAGCTGAGATAGTTGAGGAAACAGAAAAAATATCGCAAAACTGCGTACAGTTCCTGATGGATGATAAGGCGCTGGAGCCTTATCATGCCCGTGTTGATGAAAAGAAAGGCGCAATTGAAAGCATAACTACGGTTGCAGAAGGCAAGGCATTACAGGAAGAAGTGAATAAAATTACTGCCGACCTAGAAATGCTTATCGATATTGTGTCGAACCTGAAGATAGAGGACACGAGCAAATCAACGCAGATAATCAATAACATCTCGCTGATATTTGCTACGCTAAACCGTGTTAAAGCTGATATTAAGAACAAGATAACCTCTTTGGGCAGTAAGGAGGCGAAAGCCGATTTTGCCGCGCAGGTAAAGCTGATAGACCAAAGTATTGTTAATGCGCTCGACAGGGCTGTTACACCCGAAAAGGCAGACGAGCTACTGAATAAAATATCGGTACAGTTGGAAGACCTAGAGGCGCGTTTTGCAGATTATGAAGAGTTTACAGGCTCTGTCATGGAAAAGCGTGAAGAGGTTTATTCGGCATTCGAGGCGCGCAAAAACGCACTTATAGAAGCACGCAACAAAAAAGCCGTAGCTATAGAGACTGCTTCGGGGCGCATTCTTAAAAACGTTGCGGCAAAAGCGCTTACGTTTAATTCGGTTGAAGAGATAAACGGCTATTTTGCATCCGACTTGATGATAGGCAAGCTGCGCGACCTTGTGCAGCAACTGCATGAGCTTGAAGATACAGGCAAGGCAGAGGCCATTGAAACCGAACTGAAATCGGCGCGGGAAGATGCATTGCGCAAGCTAAAGGACAAGCAGGAACTGTATGAAGACGGTGAAAACATTATCAGGCTCGGTAAGCATAAGTTTGCGGTAAACAGGCAGCCGCTCGACCTTACCATAGTTTATAAAGACGGCAGCCTGCAATACCACCTTACCGGAACCGATTTTTACCAGGATATAAAAGACAGCCTTCTGCTTTCGTCACAAAAATACTGGAACCAGGAACTGGTAAGCGAGAATGAGCACATATACAGGTCGGCTTTCCTGGCCTATAAGATATTCCGCAACCAGAACCCGCAGCAGCTTTTTGAAATGGAAGACAGCGCATTGCAAGTTTTGGTGTCGGAAGAAACATCTAAAAACTATACAGAAGGCTATGTAAAAGGCGTGCACGATGCAGATGCTTTTAAAATACTGAAAGTGCTGGCGGCAAAGCACCATAACCTCGGGCTGCTGCGATATGCGCCTGCAATAAGGGCATTGGCACAGTTCTTTTGGTATGGTATGGAAGATGAGGCGCGCACAAAGCTCAATAAAAAAATTAAAGCAAGCGGGGCGGTACTTTCAGTATTCCCCAACAGCAGGGAGTTTGAATATGTAATTGACGATATAGCGCAGCGCTTACAGGCTTTTATTAACGAAACAGCCTTTGGCAGGACGTTTACAGAAGATGCTGCTGAGGCAGCACATTACCTGTTTGAGGAGCTTAAAGATGATGATGCCTTTACCGTAAGCCACAAAGCCGCACAGTTAACAGAGAGCTTCCTTAAAATGCTGGACAGCAAGAACGCTTCTGTCAATTTCAGGCACAATATAGATAATGCACCCGATAAAGAAAGCGGTGTATTGCTTGCGGCACAATGGGTAGCTTCTTACCTGAATGAAACCGGGCAGCAGCAGTTTCTGAATTATTTATATGAGGTCACCGCGCTGCTGTTGTACAGGCATGAGTCGGCGGAGAAAGTAGTCGCTATAGAGCCTTCAGAAGAAAGACAGGGGTTTGCGGGTTCTCACCCAACAGTAGCTGATGGAAATTATAGTTTCCATTACCATGAATTTATACGCCTTCTTTCAAAATATTTTGAAGAAGAAGTGCCTGCATTTGAGAAATTTCGCGCCGAGCGCCACAGGATTGGGCAGGAAATGAAAGAGCAGTTAAGGCTTAACGAATTCATGCCGAAAGTACTTACTTCATTTGTGCGCAATAAGCTGATAGACCAGGTTTACCTGCCGTTGTTTGGCGATAACCTTGCCAAACAGTTAGGTACTGCGGGAGAGAACCGCCGCACCGACCGTTCGGGTATGTTGCTGCTGGTATCGCCGCCGGGCTATGGTAAAACTACGCTTATGGAGTATATCGCCAACAGGCTTGGTTTGGTGTTTATGAAGATAAACGGCCCGGCAATAGGGCATGACATTACTTCTGTCGACCCATCGTCGGCTACCAATGCCGCAGCCCGTGAGGAACTTAAAAAGCTGAACCTGGCGCTGGAAATGGGTAACAATGTAATGCTTTATCTTGATGATATACAGCATTGCAGCCCTGAATTCCTGCAAAAGTTCATTTCACTGGCAGATGGTACGCGAAAGATTGAAGGGGTGTACAACGGGCAGCCCAAAACCTACGACATGAAGTCGAAGAAGTTCTGCGTGGTGATGGCGGGTAACCCGTATACCGAAACCGGGGAAAAGTTCCGCATACCGGACATGTTGGCTAACCGTGCCGACATATACAACCTGGGTGACGTGATAGGCAACAAGGCCGACCTTTTTGAACTGAGCCTTATAGAAAACGCGCTTACCGCTAACCCTGTACTGGCAGGACTGATGGCTAAGAACGCTGATGACCTGTACCCGCTGATACAAATGGCGGAAACCGGGCAGCGCGATGGCGCCGACCTGAAAGGCAACCACAGCAAGCAGGAAATAGAGACCTATGTTGCGCTGCTGGATAAGATAATAAAAGTGCGTAATGTTGTACTTAAGGCCAATGCCGCCTATATAGCCTCTGCCGCGATGGAAGATGCTTACCGGACCGAGCCGCCGTTCAGGCTGCAGGGTTCGTACAGGGATATGAACAAGCTGGTGGCTAAGATAGTGCCGGTAATGAATGATGAGGAAGTAGATACATTACTGCTTTCGCATTACCGTAACGAAACGCAAACGCTTACCAGCGCCGCAGAAGCCAACCTGCTTAAATATAAGGAAATGACCAATTCGCTTAATGAAGATGAAAAAGCGCGTTGGGCATCTATAAAAGAAACTTTTGTAAAGAACAACAAGCTGAAAGGCTTTGGCGACCGTAATGAAATGGCGTTAATGCTGTCTCAGGTTGCAGAGTTTACAGAGCACCTTGAAGGGATAAAGGATATCCTTAAAAAAGGGATAGAGCAGAAATAAAAAGGCTGCCTTAGGTGTGTTGTTGTTCCATTTCGACCTTGTGGAGAAATCTCTAAGAATTTCTATTTAGATTTCTCGACTTCACGTTGTTACGCTCGAAATGGAAACACACTTAAGGCAGCCCTGTTTTTTAAAAGGCTTTTACTGCTTCACTACCCTGAAGTTCGTTTCTTTAGTGCCATTTGTAGCTTTAAAGAAATAAACCCCGTTAGCTAAAGCCGAAATATCTATGGCAGTTTGCGTAGCATTTACCTGCCTTGTGAAAAGCAACTGGCCTGATACAGCATATACTTTTACCTCTGTAATTTCTTCGCCGGCGCTTATGTTGATTGTACTTGTGGCAGGGTTAGGATAATACATAAAATTACTGAATGCATTATCATTTACACCGCTTACAGCATTGATACATTCAACCGTTGCTACCCATCCTCCTGCATTTATTATTTCGTCAGAAGTAAACTCAAAAGTAAGCGAGCCGTCTGCCGCAGTAGAGGTTATCTGGTTTTGTACGAATGCTCCGGTAAAATTACCAATTAGAGGAGCAGTAGTGCCTGCACCGTTATAAACCCTCAGGAAGTCGAAATCCTGCTCCAGGCTGAAAGACGTAAAGGTTACGCGTATTACCTTTCCTTCTTCTGTAGGGGTAAAAGTACGTGTTATCTGCTGGTTATCACTGTAATTGGCTGTAGCACCTCCCGGGTCTGTAAATGTCTGGCCTTCGCACCAGTCAGCATCCGTAGCAAAAAGTATTTCTTCTATCTGAGATACGCCCAGTTCGCATACAGAGCGTACTTTAAGCACATAATATGTATTTGGCTGCAGGCCTTGTAACGTTACCGATTGCGCGCCTACTTCGTTCCACATATCACCCTGCGTTGCGCTCGCCTCGTGTACCATTACATCCCAAAAGCCTGTAGTGTTCGCCGGGTCATCCCACGAAGCTACAAAATTGCTTGAAGATGAACTTGTTACTGACAGATTGCTTAAACCGCTTTGGCAGATAATGCTTTCACAGGTTGTGGCAAGGCAGTTTGCAGAGTTTACAACATTGGTCATTAGCGCGGTAGGCTGTGGCCCGAAACCGTTGGCAAGGTTAACCCCTACCTGGCTTAAATGGCAGTAACTCATTATAGTACCGCCTGTAGGGGGTATTGGCCCCGGTGAACAGCCACCTTCGGTATCAAAACAACCGTCTATAGCAGTATTGTTACCGTTCCATGCGCAGGCATGTGTGTGTGGTGAGCCTAACTGGTGGCCAAACTCGTGCGTGCAGGCCTGTACACTCCACGAGTACTGTGGCAAATCTGCCAGGAAATTATCGTTTACATCTACATAGCTCACATTAATGGGAGCGTTGCACACACCGTTAAGAAAAGCAAGCCCGCCTAAGCCTCCGGCATCTTCTCCAACAAGCTGGCCTAAGTCGCCATCAAAACTATTAAGCTCGTGCTCTTCCAGAAAGCCAAAAAGTTTATCTTCGGCGTCACTTCCTAAATAAGGGTCGAAAGACGTCCAAATAAAAAACGATTTTAATGCGATGTCTATACCGTCATTGGCATATAGCGTCTGTATGCTGTTGAATAAAGCAGTAAGCCAGTTGGCAGTAAGGTCCTGATTTGAAAAGTTTTCCTGGTACATGTTAAAATCTACTTCAAAGTAAATTCCTACACAACGGATGGTTTCAGTACTCTGCGCGGTTGCCGCCGATTTTTTACCAAAACTCCTGCCTTCTTTAATCTCATCCGATATTAAACAGTTAAAAGAATTGGCAACATTCAGCTCGCTGTCAGAGTAAATAATGTATTCAGAGAAATTGTGTTCTTTTTTCAGTTTCCCCACAACAATATTATTATACTGCTGGTTAGAAACAATACCCGCCATTTCATTTTCAAAGAAACTGAAAGAGGCTAAAGAGGCATTGTCGTTATTAATGATGCCCCTGTAATACACCCCGTGTTTGTAGGCAAAGTCTTTTTCTTTGTCAGTATCTGCATGAAAACCTTCGGCAAAGATGTTTACTTTATACAGGCTTACGTTTATTTCAGTACCCTGGTAAGGTATAGTAAGCGTTAGTGTTTCCGGCTTATTATCGTATATTGACTTTAAAACAGCAGTATTTAGCGTAGCATAAGTTTCATTCTCCACTACCGGATAATCTTTCGTGCCCTGAGCAGGCATAAGTGGGCTAAAGCTCTTAAAATCGGCTCTGTTACTGCGTAGCTCCTGCACTTTTGCAGCAACTCTTTGCTGTGCGTAAAATGGCATTGAGCAAATTACCGCAAGTAATAGTAAAAGTTTTTTCATAGTTAAAAAATTAAAGGGTGCAATATATATTAAAATATTTTAAGCGTGCGAAAACACGCGTAAAATATAATATAAAACGAATATAATAAGCTATGTAGTATGTAATTAGCGTAAATGAGTATCGGTGCATGCGGAATTAGAATTCGCAATGATTTTAAAAATAAATTTGCTTAGCCGCACGGTAGGTGTTGGCATGTGCCTCTATAATTGTTTTAATATCGGGGCTGTAGCCACCGCCCATGCTGCATTGTACAGGTATGTTGAGTTTATGGTAGGTGCTCAGTACATATTCATCGCGTTGCCTGCAACCTTCTATGCTGCACCCTAACTTGCCCAGTTTATCTGAAGCGAGTATATCTACCCCGCAGAGGTAAAATATAAAATCGGGCTTAATCTTTTCAGTCAGTTTGGGTAATGTTTCGCGGAGTATAGACATATATTCAGCATCAGTGGTATCGTCAGGCAGGGCAATATCAAGGTCGGATATTTCTTTTTTGAACGGATAATTGGTTTTGCCGTGCATGCTGAAGGTAAAGACACTTTCGTTACCTGCGAAAATTTCAGCCGTGCCGTTACCCTGGTGCACATCAAGGTCAACAATCAGTATTTTTTTCGCAAGGCTGTTGTCTAAGAGGTATTGTGCCGCTATTGCCTGGTCGTTAAGCAGGCAGAAGGCTTCTCCGTGGGTGCTGTAGGCATGGTGGGTACCGCCGGCTATATTGAATGCTATACCTTTTTCTATTGCCTGCAGGCTCCCCCAGATGGTGCCCTGCACTATGCGCAGCTCACGCTCTGCCAGTTCTGCCGAAAGCGGGAATCCTATTTTGCGTGCTGCCCGCGCATCCAGCGTAAGGTTGAGGAGGTCGTTTACATAACTTTCTTTATGAACCCGAAGTACATGCCCCATATCGGGCATGGGTGGTGCATAAAAATCGCTCTCGGTAGCCGTTCCTTCATGTATCAGTTGCTGTGGCAGCAGCTCATATTTTATCATGGGAAACCTATGGCCTTCAGGCAGCGGGTGGCGGTATATAGGGTGGAAAGCAATAGGCAGCATTACAACAATGAAAATACATTCCACATAAGCAGCAAAATGCTGATAATACCTGATACTATACCGGCCAGCCTTAGCTTGGGTGCAGCCATGCTTTTATAAAAAAGCCCTGCTGCAAGCGCCAGCATCAGTATATTGATTAGTGTTAAAAGCCGTCCGTTCCTTAAAAATTCAGGGAAGTAGGAGAGATAAATTTGCAGTGAGGTTTCAAAATCGGTATTATTTTCGGCAGTTACTATCCATAAAGCCATATTTGCCGCAGGCAGTGCCAGCAGTAGTAGTGCAGCAGCAAAAAAATAAGATGGAGCCTTGCTGTTCATCAGGTAAATATTGCTACCCAAATGTACTTAAAATTATCGGCTAATTAAAATACTAACGGCATTACCGCCAAAACCAACTGCGTTTACGAGTACTTTTTTAATATCTTTTGTTTGCTTTTGTGATGCAAGATAGGGCACATTAATAAACCCGTTGTGCTGTATCATCATGAGGCCAAGCTCCAGGCTCAGCAGCCCCGAAGCACCAAAAGTGTGGCCCGTTTTCCATTTGTTGGTGGTAAGCAGGGGCAGGCTTTCGCCGAAGACAGCTTTTACGGCATTATATTCCGATAGGTCGCCTTTTACAGTACCTGGGGCATGCATCACAACAGCATCTACTTCTTTTGGGTTAATACCTGAAATCGCCATTTGCATCGACTTTTGCAGGCACTCCGCATTCGCAGATATGGATACGCTGTGTTTCAGGGCTTCGGTTGCATAGCCTATACCTTCTATATAGCCGAGGGCATTTGGCACCCTGCCGGGTACAAGGCAGGCAGCCGCAGCGCCTTCTCCCAAGACCATGCTGTTGCTTTTTTTGGTTAAGTCCATTGCAAGGCACGGATAATCACTTTCTTTTGAAGCATATATTTTCATGGCCTGCATCTGTGCAATGGTAAAAGGGGTTAGGGGAGCTTCGCTGCCGCCAACTAAAAACTTTTGCGCCATGCCCGACCCAAGCCATGCAACGCCGTTAAGTACAGCATGCAGCGCAGTAGAACAAGTAATGGAGTGTGATATATCAGGCCCGGATGATTTAAGGTCCTGCGCCACCCAAGAGGCTATATTGCCCAGTGTGGTGGTAGGAGATGCCTGCGTAGCCGTAGCGCCCGTAGTAATGAACTCGGAATGGTACTTTTCGAACAACCCGGTTGCGCCCCGTGAAGAGCCTATATTAATGCCAAAATCGTCGCCTGATTGCCATCCGGCAGCTTTAACAGCCTGCCTTGAGGCTACAATAGCATATAGCACTGAATCGTCAAGCGCTGCATACCTGCTTTCTGTTTCGCGTAATGTTCGTATTTCCTGCTGTAACGTTTCCGGTAAAGGCGCGCCAAAGGCTGTTTTGTTGCCAAAGGTTATTTTGCGGATGCGCGTTGCATCATCAAGGTAACTTTGCCAGACCGTTTTGGGATTGTTGCCTAATGGAGAAAACGAAGCGAGTGAGGTAATAGAAACAGGTAGTGCCAAAATGTGTTGCATTTACAGGCAAAAGTACTGCAAAAGCAGTTAATGGCATAACCTTATGGCCTGTTTGCCTCAATTTGCGGAAAATAACAGCTTTTTATAGATTTTAACGGCTGCTGCCCTGCCAGCACCTTACTAAACTCTTCCCACAGGTTAGCGGGTATGAATTTTTGCAATGGCTGTGCCACTTCCGGAATATTGTGCAGGTTGTCCTGTATGGCTTTATCCCATACATCATGATACTTTAGCAAATCATCCGGATAAACCACTTTACGCGCTGTGCCTTCATCTTCTGCCTCAAAAGGTTCAGACACATTCAGGTAGCCGTAATCGTCTGTTAGCTGCTCGCCCGGGTATATGTCACGAATGGCAATTTCAAAATCATAGGCGGTGCTCATGCAGCTTGGGTTAAAGCTGTGGTTTACATATTTGGCTATGTCCCAGCACAGCACTTTTTCGCCCCGCCCGTTTGTAAAAGAGTAGATTTCGATGTAGCTGTGCATTAATGGGTTTATTTTAGAGAGAGAGTCGGCGGTATAGATGCTGTCCAGATCATCCTGAACCCATGTTATTGTGCCTTTTGGAATGAATTTCTTTGCTACAACACCATAGCCCACTATGTTGTTGATAAAGCGGAGTTCAGTATCAGGATGGATCATACAAATGATGTAATTAGTAATCCTAAATTACATTATTTTCTCTATCGCCAATGCTACCTTTTCATAAATATTTGATAACAAATCATCGCTTATAATATAAGGCGGCAGTATGTAAATGATGTTTCCTACAGGCCTGATAATTATACCGTTATCAATAAAAAAGGTGTAGAGCCTGTTGCGAAGCCCGCCGTAGTAGCTTTCTTTGCTGTCGGTTGTAAGCTCTAAAGCCAGGATTACGCCCAGCACCCTTACTGTTTTTACACGCGGATGATGCTCTATTGTTGCCTTAAAACGCATGTGGTTTTCATTTATACGGATGAGGTTTTGCTGCATTTCGGGTTGCTGTAACAGCTCTAAACCGGCCAGTGCTGCCGCACAGGCAGTTGGGTTAGCTGTAAAAGTATGCCCGTGAAACAATGCCTTGTTAACATCATCATCATAAAAACCGTCAAATAGCTGTTGGGTAAAAGTAGTTATTGCCATAGGTATGGTACCGCCGGTAAGGGCTTTACTCAGGCACATCATGTCGGGCTGCTCTGTAAGGTAATTGCAGGCAAAATTTTTTCCTGTTTTGCCAAAGCCTGTCATTACTTCATCGGCTATGGTAAAAATGCCGTTTTTCCTGCATATTGCTATAAGCTCGTTTAGCGGTTCCGGCTCATACATAACCATGCCTGCCGCTCCCTGTACCAACGGCTCAAATATAAAAGCCGCATAGTTGCCCCCCGCAGCCAGTTCCTGCATCGCTTCAAGGCTTTCCTGCTCTTTGCCTTTAACGGGAACGGGTATACGGGTAACTTCTATCAGCGAGCCTTTAAAAGCCTCTGTAAAGAATGATATGCCACTTGCCGCCATTGCAGCAAACGTATCGCCATGAAAGGCATCTTCAAACGCAATTATGCGGGTGCGCTTTTCGCCTTTGTTGTAATAGTATTGCAGGGCTACCTTAATGGCAACCTCTACCGCCGTAGAGCCATTATCTGAAAAGAAAAGTTTTTGCTGGTTATCCGGCAAAATTTCAATCAATTTTTCGGAAAGCTGTACAGCAGGCTCGTGCGTAAAACCACCAAACAATACATGCTCCAGTGTTGTGAGCTGCCTGTAAACGGCATCGGCTATAAATTTGTTGCTGTGCCCGTATGGGTTTACCCACCACGAAGCTATGGCATCTATATACTGTTTTCCGTTTTCATCCCACAGCAGGGCGCCTTCGCCGCGCACAATACCAACGGGCAACGCTGCTGTTTTATGTTGTGTATAAGGGTGCCAAAGGTGCTTTGCATCGCGTTCTGCCAACGAAGCATTTTGTGCATTTGCCTGGTTTTTGGTCATTATTTAAGTTTTAAAAGGTTATCTCGAAATGCATCGGCATATTCGGCAATAACATTTTTATCAAAATACGGCTCATCGGCTATCCTGCCTATAACGGGCGCATTTGTTTTCTTTAAGATGATATCTTCAGTCGGCTTATTCTCGTTACCGTTAAAAATAATGCCTGCCGGATGTATGCCCCTATTTTGTAATGCCTCAAACGTTAGCAGCGTGTGGTTGATGCTGCCCAGGTAGTGGCGTGTTACTATAATTACTTTATAGTCGGGCTTAATTAAGTCGGCAATGGTGTCCGTATCATTAAGCGGAACCAACAGCCCGCCCGCACCCTCTATTACCAGATTGTTTTTGGTTTTAGGCTCTTTTACAGCATTAAGGGTAATGGTAACACCGTCAAGCACGGCGGCAAGGTGAGGGCTTGCAGGAGTATTTAATGCATAGCTGTTTGGGTGATAAACCGTTTTACTGTTGCTTATGTATTTCTTTATTTTATGAGTATCAGAGTTATCAAGGTCACCCGCCTGCACGGGTTTCCAGTAGTCGGCCTCAAGCGCTTCGGTAACTATGGCGGCAGCTACTGTTTTGCCAACATCGGTGCCTATTCCTGTAATAAATAGCTTCATTTTATATTGAATTCGTTGTTGCAGTTATTGCATCGGTATTTGTATTTAGTGTAAAATGGTAACGTGCCCAACAGCCCGAAACTAAAAAGGAAGGCTAGTAATGATTTTGTATTTCTTACCGTGCTGCCTACTTCCACTTTCTGATCGCCACAGTTAGGGCAGGAGATGGGTATGCCGTTTTCGTCAACAGAATAGCGGCTTATGCTTTCTAACACTTTATTAGCGTTTTCTACATCCTCGGCTTTTACATACAGCTTTACGCCACCTATGGCATTGCTTACAAGCGGATCGGTATCAATGGTGAAATTATCTGCCATGAAAACTTCTATGCCTTCATGTTCGAGCCTGCCTTTTACTATATGTGCTTCCGAAGCATATTCAAAAGCCCTGATTTTTACAAATTCTTTTTTCATATTGTGCAAAAATACAAATATTCATAAGGCTGCAGTATCGGCAACAGCAGTATATGCAGTTGTTCAATTTTAATAAAACATTATCAATATCAGGATTTTATTATATGTAAATTTGACTACCACCCTTATTTTAACATGTGTTTACTTATGAATGAATTTAAAATACCCAATTATATAAAAACGGTTTATATATCGTTGCTCATAATAATCATAATCTTTTTTATGATAGTGGCTAAGGCTATACTGGTACCGCTTTTTATTTCAGGCTTTATAGCCATGCTCCTCACATCTGTCTGCAACAGGCTGGAGCGAAGGAAGATTCCCCGATCTATAAGCGCATTTATATGCCTTTTGGCTTTTGTATTTGTCATATCGGGTACGCTTATATTCATTTATTTCCAGGTGCGCGGATTTATAGAAGATCTCGGCAGCAATATGTCGGAGAAAATTAACGGCTATGTTATAGATGCCAATACATGGGCTTATGAAAACCTGGGTGTGGATATGGGTATGTACAATGGTTTTGAACTAAACAAAGCAGTAGAAATTGTACAGCCTGAAGATGCCAATACCAGCCAACTGATATTCTCGGTAATAAACACTTTGTCTGATATTATATTGCTGCCCGTATTTATTTTTTTCCTTTTGATTTACCGCGACCACCTTGCCGTATTTATCAGTAAGGTTTTTAGTAAGGAAAAAGATGGCGACCTGCTTAAGAAATTATCTTCTATCAGGCGTATTGTACACGCTTATATAACCGGGGCAGGCAAGGTAATGCTGATACTGGCAATAGTAAATACCGCAGTACTCTTTGCACTGGGTATAGAGCATGCTATATTTTTCGGGGTACTGGCGGGTATGCTTAACATAATACCTTATCTGGGGCCAATACTCGGAGCGATACTGCCGTTTATTTTCGCACTAATTACCAAAGACAACGTTTTTTACCCGATAGCTGTAGTGGTGGCGTTTACCTTTATACAATTGCTTGAAGGTGCTTTTTTAACACCTAAAATTACAGGTGGCAATGTAAACCTTAATGCACTTGTAACCTTTTTAGGATTACTGATAGGTGGCGCAATATGGGGCATAGTGGGCATGATACTGATTATACCTACCATTGCCATTTTAAAGAAACTGTTTGAAATGAGCCCGGACACCCAACCGTATGCCTACCTGTTTGGAGAAGAAGACAGTAACTGGTTTAAACGAAGGCCAAGGCGGAGCAACTCTGAGGTTAAAGGATAGCTTTTAAGCTGTATAATATACCTGATATCTCATCTTGTGTATTATAGCTGTGCAGGCAAAACCGCAGCCTTTCCTGCCCTCGGGGTACAGTAGGGGAGAGTATCGGCTTTATGCTGTACCCCTGCTCCTGTAATTGCATTGCAATATGCCTTACTTTTTCATTTCCCGGAATTACCACGCATTGTATAGCCGAATCGCTTGGTATTAGATTACTAACATGAAGCCTGTTTGCTTCGGCTTTAAAAAAGGTAACATTCTTAAAGAGTGTCTGCCTTGCTTCTGCCTGTTGCAGCATAACCGAATAGGCCGCACTAATTTTTGCCAGGGCATGGGGCGGTAACCCCGTTGTGTATATAAGGCTCCTCGCAAAATTAACAAGATACTCTTTCAGCTCCTTAACGCCCAAAACAGCCGCGCCGTGGCAGCCCATTGCCTTACCAAAAGTAACTATCCGGGCAAAAACTTCATCTTCAAGCCCTATGTGCTGTATAAGCCCTTCGCCATTCGTGCCGAAAATGCCCACAGCATGCGCCTCATCAATAACGATGCGGCAACTGTATTTTGCAGCTATGCCTGTCAATTGCTTTAAATCAGGGCTGTCGCCATCCATAGAAAAGACAGATTCGGTAACAATATAAAGCTCCTGTGCCTTTTCGCGGTGTTGCAGTATGCTTTTTTCGAGTGCTGCTAAATCATTGTGTTTAAATTTATAAGCAGTGGCGTTGCCAAGCCTTAACCCGTCGCGTATGGATGCGTGTATAAACTCATCATACAGCACAACATCATTTTTTTGGGGCACACAGGAAAAGAAACCAATATTGGCATCATAGCCTGAATTGAATATCAACGCGCTTTCTACATTATGAAACTGTGCTATGGCAGTTTCTGCTTCTCTATAAAGGCTGTGGTTGCCTGTTATAAGCCTTGAGCCCGTTGCACCGTTCCCGTAAAATTTCCTTTTTGATAAAAGATTATCAGCCGTTTTGTGCAGAGCTGTGCTTTTTGAAAGCCCAAGGTAATCATTAGAGGCAAAGTCTGTTAAATGGAGTGCATCAGGTAAGCTGCGCAACGCGCCCTCATTTGTCCTTGTTTGCAGTTTTTTTTCCAGGCTTGGTGGTAGTGCTTTCATGACATCAAAAATAAGTATCTTTTAGAAACCTTCACATTTAATCGTCCATGTTGAAAAGCAATTAATAATTATTGTTTTTCAATAAAATTTATATATTTGTATCGCGTTAATCTAAACTAAATTACGATGAGAAAACTCTGGCTTTTAAAATCACTTATTGACATAGTCTATTTTTTTGCTGTTTTAGGAATTGTCTTTGGCTTACCGATGATACTTATGATTGCAATAATGCCTGAGCAAGTTCCTTTTGACTATACAATATCGGTAAATGATGAAATTGTAACTGATACAACAAGTTTGGAAATTGTTCTTTCAATGGTTATAATGTATACTGGTTATGCCTTTCAGGTATATGCTATCTATTTATTTAGAAAAACACTTGTTTTATTCCGGAAGCGAATAATTTTTGATACTGCTGTCATTAGAAATTTCGACCAAATGGGAAGAGCTATATTAATAGGTTATGCACTTATTTTAGTACCTATTATATATTTTGCACTTACTAATAGCCCAATCAAGATAAATTTGGAGTTTATGATTAATGACTATTTACTGATACCCGGTCTTGGCCTTTTCTTTATTGTACTTAGTGAAGTATTCCTGATGGCAAAAGGCATTAAAGAAGATAACGATTTAACCGTATAAGCTATGAAAGGTAATTTAACAGCTATATTATTTACACTAAAAATTTTAATATTATTTATGTGCGGCACTGCAATAGTGCAGTTTTTTAAAGCGTACAAATTAATAGTGATTCCCGAAGAAGCGGAAATAATGGCGCGCGAGCAGTTTGAGGGTATGCATGGCTTTGCCGACCAGCCTTTAACGTTAGCTGTTTTTTATGCTTTATACGGGCTTTTGCTCTGTTATCTGGTTTATGTGTTGCTGCAACTGAGGCGCAGTTTTATACGGCTTAATAATGATGAGGTTTTTTATGAGAACCAGCCATCCGAGTTTAAAAAGGCGAGCAGCGGCATTATTATTTTCGCTAAAACAAAATACCTGCTGTTTATTTTTGTGGGTGTGTTTTGGTTTAATAACCCTAGAATTATATTTGCTGAAATACCCATGTTACTTGTGGGCTACTTAAGCGGCAAGATTATATATGTATTTCATTACCTTACCCAAAAAGGTACGCAGCTTAAAGAAGAAACAGACTTAACTATTTAAGCATGGCTATAATTATAAATCTTGATGTTATGCTTGCTAAGCGCAAAATGCGCAGCAATGAACTTGCCGAGCGTGTGGGCATTACTACAGCCAATCTTTCTATCTTAAAAACGGGTAAAGCAAAGGCCATACGCTTTAGTACGCTGGAGGCTATTTGCCGCGAGCTGGATTGCCAGCCGGGCGATATTATAGAGTTTGTAGATGATGATGTGCCTAATAAATTGTAAAATTTATATCTTAGATAAATAAATTTTAAACTAATTATTACTATGGCAAATCTAAATTTCCTTTATAACCAAGAAGTAATGGCTTATATTGACATTGATGAAAATGAACCTTTAAAAATTGAAGGCAGAATTATTGATGTCAATGTGAATGATTTTTATTTCTATGAGAAGGGTGAACCAGTCTATATAACAGTTAATATTGAGCCTTTAGGAGATGTGCCAGAGGATATAGACTATGAATACTTTATAAATATTCCACTTAATAATATTTACAAGTTATAATATGAAGGATAAAAAACTACAGGTTTTTGTTTCTTCTACATATACTGATTTACGTGAAGAGCGACAAGCAGCTGTTGAAGCAATTTTATCTTCGGGTCATATACCTGCGGGTATGGAATTGTTCTCAGCCGGTGATGAATCACAGATGACTGTTATAAAAAGATGGATTGATGAGTCTGACATTTATCTTTTAATATTGGGTGGGCGATACGGTAGCTTGGAGCCAGCCTCAGGTAAAAGCTATACTCACTTAGAGTACGAATATGCGTTAGAGAAAAGAAAGCCATTATTCGCAATTGTTATTACTGAAAATGCACTCAACGAAAAAGTGAAAAGTAATGGAATTGATTTTATGGAAAGAGAAAATACTGGATTACATAACGAGTTTAGAAAAATTGTGTTGAGTAATATTAGTAAATTCTGGGATGATAAAAAAGATATTAAGTTAGCTATTCATGAGACACTATC
>NZ_JAMWYY010000005.1:6030-87801 GCF_024305175.1 Flavobacterium sp. | reverse complement strand
TATAATCCCTTCTGAATTTTATTAAATACCTATGATTAGGTATATTTTAAATAAATATTTATTTATTATTTAGCTTTTGCTTATCAAGACTATTACACGATAAATAAAAATGATTAGTAACTTGTAAATCAGGTTGTTTTAATAGCTAATTTTGCCAAACATCTAATAAATGAACAAAATGAATCGTGCCCTTTTAATGCTGCTATTCTGTATAGGAGTAAATGCACAAGTTTCTCATTACACATATAGTGTAGCTAATTTTCCGTATGTTGCGGTTAACGGAACAAACTCTACTGCCACAGGTATTAATGGGCTTCAGGACAATATTCCTATTGGCTTTACCTTTAATTTTGCTAATGTTGATTATACAACGTTTAGTATTAGTACCAACGGTTATATAAGATTGGGTAAACCTATCACACCGGGAGCAACATCTCGTAATAACAACTTGCGTAATAATGCAAACCAAGGACCCATGCTTGCTCCGTTGTGGGATTACAACAACAGGGGTACGGGTACTATTAGCTACAGGGTTATAGGTGCTCCGCCAAACAGGATGCTTGAGATAGGATGGCATAATGTTAACATAGGATCAGGTGCAGCCAGCGAAACATTTTTTGCTTCTTTTAAAATCAGGCTCTTTGAGTTTACAAACAAAATAGAGTATATATATGGTTCTTCGCTTAATGCTGCCGATGAATTATCTGCTTCTGTGGGTATGGGTGATGAGGCTTCTTTTTTAAGCCTGACACCCGGTATTACTTTTCAGTCTTCTGGTGTAGTATCTAATAATGCAATTGCAGATTTAGAACATTTAGAGGGTAAAAGAATTGTATTTACTCCTCCAGCAGCCTGTACAGGTGCAATAACACTATCTACAGTTACCCCTGCATATATAAATACCTGTTTTGAGGAAGCTCCGAGAAAAATTAAAGCTATCATACAGACTTTAGGTGCTTCTAATATAAAATACCAATGGGAACAGTCGTTTGACCAGACTACATGGACTGAAATAACCGGTGCGGAGGCAACAATATTAGAACCACCTGTTTTTACAGGAGAAAATACTTATTACAGGCTTCGTGCTACCTGCTTAACTACAGGTGATATTACATATTCCGAAATGTCGGAAATTGAGGGGCCTGCTGTGCCTTTAAATCAGGTAAGTAACCTTACGGCTACTACACTTACCCCTTCTACAGTACGTGTAAGATGGAAAAACGGAAGCGGTTACAGAAGATTGGTTATTATGAGCGACACTCCTGATATCACACCTCCTGTAAGTGGATTTGGTTTAGCTGAAAACATACAAAATTCTGTTTACAGCGGATCAGGGCAACAGATTGTGTATGACGGTACTTCTACAAGGGCTGTTATTAACGGCCTTAACTGTGGCCAGGTTTATTATGCCCGTGTTTATGAATTTCAGCGTTGTGGAGACCCCGGCAGCTTTGATTACTACTATAACACGACTCATACTGCAGCTAATATAATCACGTTTTCTCCCGCTCCCGCAAATACGGTTAACTTGCCTGTAGAAAATGATTTCAGTCTTTTTACCGGCAGTAATTTAAGTGCTGCTTACCCGGGGTGGTATGAGGCAGCAATAACAACACTACCCGGTACAGAACCATCTATGATTAATCCGCAGGGAACTGCCTCTACATGGAGAAGTTCTAATGTGTTAGGTATGCCTACTGCCACTACTTTTTTTTCAGCTAATACCGTAAATTCATGGCTGATTTCTCCAAAAATTAATCTTTCGGATGACTCAGTACTTAAATTTAAAATTGCACTTACTGATTACACAAATGCTAACCCGGATCCGTTAGGTATTGCAAATACAGATGATAAACTGAATATTTTGATATCAACTGATGAATGTGGTTCTAACTGGACACCAATATATACTTTCTCTGCAGAGAACACAGATGAAGATTTCCTTACTAATGTACTAACCGATTTTGAACTCGATCTTTCTGAATATACCGGACAGAGTGTACAAATAGCGTTTCAGGCTGTAGATGGGCCTATAGCTAATCCGGCAACTTATGACATTCATATAGGGGCATTATCGGTAGCAACACCTTTAAGCAATACTGAGCCTTCTGAATTGAACACATTAAAATTTTATCCTAATCCGGTAACTGAAGTGCTAACTATCAATAACATTGATGCTATTAACAGTGTAGATGTTATTAATCTTTTAGGCCAGAAAGTCTTTAATGAGCAATATAATACAACAGAAGCCAGGGTAGACTTTTCTTCTTTATCTGAGGGAGTATATATTGTAAATGTAACTTCAGGCGGAAAAAAACAAAGCTTTAAGATTGTACGTAAATAATTAAAGATTAAGCTGTATCAAATTCTTAAACGAATATGTTTGTATTTGATACAGCTTTTTTATTTAGCAGGCAGTATTCGCATACATCGCTAACAATACATTCGCTGTGTTTCGGGTTTTTAGGGCGGCAGGTTTCCCTTCCTAAAAAAGATATTGCCATGCCTGTTTCGCCCCACATGCTTTTCGGCAGTTTTTCCATCATTTGCTTTTCTATTTTATTGGCATCCTTACCGGTTGCTATACCCAGTCGTGGTGCTACTCGAAGCACATGAAGGTCCACAAGTATGCCCTCTGCTTCTGCGCCGCCAACACGCATAATTACGTTAGCCGACTTTCTGCCAATACCTTTAAGTGACGTGAGTTCCTTCATGGTTAGCGGTATGTTTTTATCTTCTTTAATCTCAGAAGCTATTTCCTGTAACCAGCCAATTTTATTATTGTGAAAACGCACTTCGGCAAGGTATTCCGTAAGCTGTTCGGTATTAGCGTTTGAAAGTGCTTTCATATCGGGAAAGCGTTCAAAAAAAGCGGGTGCTACTTTATTGATATGGGCGTCACTATCCTGTGCTGACAGTACAACCATTACCACTGCCTGATATAAATTTTTATAGTGCAGCGGATGTTGCTTACCATTATATTTATCTATAAGCGGCTGCAATGCCTTAGCCCAATCACGTTGTTCTGAAAATAAATCCATAAGCTGTTACTTTTACTGCAAATTACAAAAAAAAACAGCCTTTTCAGGCTGCTTTTACTTTTCTTTAAAATCTACCGAAAGCGAGTTAACGCAATAACGCTGGCCGGTTTCGGTAGGGCCGTCATCAAAAATGTGCCCCAAATGTCCGCCACAATTGGCACATACTATTTCTGTACGCTTCATACCAAAAGAGTTATCCGGGATGTATTCAACCTTACCCGGTAGTGATTCGTCAAAAGAAGGCCATCCGCAACCCGACCTGAATTTTGAGTCGCTGTCAAAAAGTGGCTCACCACAGGCCCCGCAAACATAAGTGCCTTTTTCAAAGTGGAGGTTATATTCACCTGTATGCGGAAATTCGGTTCCTTTTTGCCTTAATATCTTATAACGTTCTGCACCGAGCTGCGCTTTCCATTCTGTTTCCGGTTTTTCTACACTATAACTTTTCATTATGGTTTCTTTTTTGTTGGTATAAATTTAATAGATACTGAGTTAGTGCAATAGCGGTCGCCTGTTGTTTCTTCGGGGCCATCGTCAAACACATGGCCCAGGTGCCCGCCGCAGTTGGCGCACATCACTTCTGTTCGGCTCATGCCATAGCTGTTATCGTGTTCATAAACTACAGAACCTTCTATAGCCTGGTCAAAAGAAGGCCAGCCGCAGTGCGAATCAAATTTTGTATCCGATTTAAATAATGGGTTACCGCATGCGGCACACACATAAACACCATCTTCAAAAAACTTATCATATTCGCCGGTATAGGGGCGTTCTGTGCCTTTATTGCGCAACACATCATACTGTTCAGGTGTTAGTTGTGCACGCCATTCGGCATCCGTTTTGTTTACTTTAAACGCAGCTTCTGCTGCTTCTTTTTCTGCGGGCTGTTCGTTTTTAACTGTTTTTTGTTTTGCAGTCTGTCCCTGGCAAGATACCAGGCAGAAAAGCGTCGCTATTACCAATAAATGTTTCATGTTGCTAAAAAATCTGTTATACGGTTTATTACTTTTTTATCTCCGAGTATTTTTCGGTGTCCCAATCCTGATGTAATAAGCAGCTCTGCATCTTTAAGGTTTTGGTGAATATGGTGCGCAGCGCTTACAGGTACATCAGTATCATCTGTATCATGTATTACCAGCACAGGTACACTAACCTGCTGTGCTGCTATATACGCTGAATAGCTGTTGATGGTTGTACCAAACTTTTTCTCAAAGATCTTTATCATCAGTTTACCGGTTGCAATTTTCATACCTAATTTTCTGATAAAATCATCCATGATATCTTTTATAACATCTCCGCTGCCAATAGTTACAGCTTTCTGTACTTTGAGTCCTTCTTTAATGGCATTAAGTACTGCCATCGCCCCTAAAGAATGTCCTATGGCAAACTCAAAAGGCCCATAATCTTTATTAAGCTGGTGTATAGCTGCAATAAATTCGGTCATGTCACTTTTTTTACTGCCTGATTTTCCGTGTGCAGGGGCATCAAAGCTTATCGTGCTGTAGCCGTTTTTAATTAATTTTTCGGCTATGCTGTGCAATTGTGTCCCGCGGCCGCTCCACCCATGCACCAATAAAACCTTTTTAGTTTCTTCGCCATAGTGGTAAACATGTATGGTTTTGTTTATCGATTTTACCTGAACATTTTCCTGCCTGCTTTTCCTTTCCATCTCCTCCTCACGTTTCGGTAATGTAAATTTTACAGGAGTCACAAAGAGTTTCATGGCAAATTTAGCTGCCAGTTTTGTAGATGTGAGTTCTAATATTTTAGCCGTAACCAGTATTGGCTTCGGAATTTTTAATGTTTCGTGTTGTTTTTTACTCTTTTCTGACATTTTACTAAAACTTTATGTTAAGTTATGGATTAGTAGTTTTTTACCTATATTTAAGAGTCATAAATATAACCTAAAATAATGCCAGATCAACGACGGGTACATATAGAAAATGTACAGCCACAATTAAACAACGGAGAATTTTATATAAAGAGAATTACAGGCCAAAAGGTTACTGTTACAGCAGACATACTTTCGGACGGGCATGATGTAATGCAGGCAGTAGTAAACTACCGCCATGAAAAAGAGCGCAACTGGAAAGAGGTTCGCATGCGCCATGCCGGTAATGATAGCTGGGAGGCTGAATTTACAGTTGAAAAGCAGGGCTTTTACAATTACTGTGTAGAGGGATGGGTAGATTATGCCCTTAACTGGCAGCATGGCACCCTGCGTAAAATACAGGATAATCAAAAGGTAACCTCAGAGCTTTTAGAAGGGGCCGAATATATAGAAGCTATAGTTGACAGAGCCACAGCACAGGAAAAACAATACCTGCTTAAAACGGCAGCTATATTTAAAGATGCTTCAGCTTATGATATGGCCGTTACAGAGGCCATGTCTAACAGGCTGAAAGATATTTTTAAAAAATATCCTGCACGTTTCCTTTCTAATACAACTGCCGAACTGAAAGTTTATGTTGACAGGCAAAAGGCGCTTTTCAGTACATGGTATGAATTTTTCCCGCGTTCCGCTTCGCACGAAGAAGGGAAGCACGGTACATTTAAAGACTGTGAAAAGCTGTTGCCACGCGTAGCTGCAATGGGCTTTGATACACTCTATTTTCCGCCGGTGCATCCCATTGGAGAAGTAAACCGTAAAGGTAAAAATAATGCTACTACCGCACAGCCGGGCGATGTTGGCTCGCCATGGGGTATAGGCTCACAATATGGCGGACACAAAAGCATTCATCCTGAACTGGGCACGCTTGATGACTTTAAACATCTTGTGCAGGAGGCAAAAGCTTTAGGCATAGAAGTTGCAATGGATTTTGCACTACAGGCCGCGCCAGATCATCCGTATGTAAAAGACTTCCCGCAGTGGTTTAAATGGAGGCCGGATGGTACAGTGCAGTATGCAGAGAACCCACCAAAAAAATATCAGGACATACAACCTATTTATTTTGAGTCGGGCGACTGGAAAAACCTTTGGAAGGAACTGCTTGATATTGCCCTGTTTTGGGTAGAGCAGTGCGGCATACGCGTTTTTAGGGTAGATAACCCGCACACCAAGCCTTTCTACTTTTGGGGCTGGCTGATTGCAGAAGTGAAAAAGAAGCACCCTGACGTGCTGTTCCTTTCGGAAGCCTTTACAAGGCCAAAGATAATGCAGCAGCTTGCCAAGCAGGGCTTTACACAGTCGTATACTTACTACACATGGCGCAACACGAAACAGGAACTTACAGAGTATGTAACTGAACTCACAAAAACCGACCAAGGCGAATATTTCCGACCTAACTTTTGGCCCAATACCCCCGATATTAATCCGTTCCCGCTACAGGGTGCTAATGAGGCTACCCATTTGCAAAAATACTTTCTTGCTGCAACACTAAGCAGTAATGTGGGCATATACGGCCCTGTGTTTGAATATATGGTTAGCGATGCCATTCCGGGTAAGGAAGAATATATGGACTCTGAGAAGTATGAAGTGCGCCATTGGGACTGGAATAAAGAAAATAAGATAACGAGGCTAATAAGCAGGATAAATGCCATCCGCAAAGAGCAGGCATCGTTACAGCAAACCAATAACATTGAGTTTTGCGATACGGATAACGACCAGCTTATTGCTTATTATAAGTTTGATGACAGCAGGGAAAATGAAACCCTTATGATAACAAGCCTTGATGCATTTTACAGCAAACAGGGTTGGATAAGGTTGCCTTTACAGGCTTTAGGAATACACGAAGGGCATACGGTAATGGTTACCGATCTGATTACCGGTAACAGCTACCATTGGGATAAAGAGTGGAATTTTGTAGAGCTGCACCCCGCACTGCCGTTCCACCTGTTTAAAATTCAGAAATAATTATGGCTACATCTATACAGGACACTTTTAATGCTCCTTTCGTCTTTAAAGCCGACTGGAAGGAGGCATTTGATGATGCAGAGTTTATCAAGGTTTTTTCATCTGATATACTTGAAAATTATATCCTTAAAAAGCGTTGGTATGGCGGTAAGGCCAGTACTCTTAAATATATAGAGGTTGTAGATTATTTCAAGATAACATCAGAAAAAAATACCTATTACGGTGCCCTGATAGAGGTAAACTATAAAGAAGCTTTTTTACAGCACTATTTTATGCCTGTTGCTTTTATGGCGCAGGAAGAGCTGGATACTAAAACGCTTATAGCCCCGGTTACGCTTAACGGTATAGAAGGCTATCTTGTAGATGCCCTGCACCAGGAAGATTTTCGCAGGCTGGTATTCGAAAATATAATTAATGCCGGTAAGGCTGAAACCGGTAATGTAAAGTTCCATAAAGGAAAGTCGTTAAGAGAAAATAAATATATATCCTCAAGGTTTATGGGGATAGAGCAGAGCAACACCTCTATCATTTATAACGACAACCTGGTGCTTAAGTTCTTCAGGCGTATATATGTAAGTACCAATCCGGATTATGAAATAAGCCGTTTCCTTACCGAGAGGATGAAGTTTAAGCATACCCCTGCTTACAAGGGCAGTATCAACGTGGCTATGGCCGATGATAACATTACCCTTGCCCTGATGCAGGAACTTGTACCCAACCAGGGCGATGCCTGGAAGTACATGCTCGATGCTATAGATGGTGTTTTTGATAATCTTAAAAACAAGAAAATAAAGATTAACAGCCTTCCTGATATAGAGCTGTTTAAAAGCATTACCATAAACCGCATACCACCCGAAATTATAGACTGGGTAGGGCTTAGCTTATTTTTAAAGGTACGTACACTGGCAATACGCACTGCCGAAATGCATATAGCATTGGGTGGCGATACAACAGATACTGCTTTTACCCCAACCACCTACAACGGCGATTATACCGTGTGGCTCAAAAACAGGCTTATATACCAGTTCCAGAACCGGCTAAACACAATAGAGAATAACCTGCATAAGCTCGACGGGCTTGCCCTGGAGCTGGCACACCAGTTTCTCGATAATAAAACACTAATAAGGAAACATTTTCTTGATTTTGACTGGACAAAGCTAAAGAGTGAGCGCATACGCATTCATGGCGATTACCATTTGGGGCAGGTATTGGTTAACGGAGACGATTTTTATATTCTCGATTTTGAAGGCGAGCCGGAGAGCACCATACGCGACCGTAAGGTAAAACAGCCGCCGTTAAAAGATGTGGCGGGGCTGTTCCGTTCGTTTCATTATGCCATTTATGCCACTATATTTAACAATAAAGACAAGTACCCGTATGAGCAGGAAGAGCTTTTTGCCGCCGGAGAGTTGCTGTTTAACTATATGGTAGGCGTATTCTTAGATACATATATAGAAAAAGCCCAGGAAGGGAACCTGAACATAGGTTACAGCAAAGAAATTGCATTTCTGCTTAAATATTGCATACTCGAAAAAGCTGTATATGAATTGGGTTACGAGCTTAACTCGCGCCCGCGCTGGGCTGTTATACCGCTGCGAGGTATTGCCAGTATAATGGGGTATTGATATAAGCTGCAAAAAATGCGAAATAAATAGCATTCCGACTGTGCTCGATGTGACACAAAAGATAAGTTTTGATAAATTTAAAATCAATCATATTATAATATTTAAATTTTACTGCGATGTCAGTTCGGGCACAGTCGAGAACAAAATAAACACAAACACTAAATGAAAACCATAACCCACTCACTTTTTACCGATTTTGATATAGAATTATTTAAAGCAGGCAAGCACTACCGCCTCTATGAAAAATTGGGCGCACACCTTACAGAAGTTGATGGTGTTAGAGGTACTTATTTTGCCGTTTGGGCTCCTGCGGCTAAGGCAGTATCTGTAATAGGCGATTTTAATTATTGGCTGGAAGGGGAGAACCCGCTATTTGTACGTTGGGATGGCTCGGGTATATGGGAAGGCTTTGTGCCGAATGTGGATAAAGGCTCTAAATACAAATACAAGATACAATCGCACCACAACGATATTAAAACCGAAAAGGCCGATCCTTTTGCTTTTTATTGTGAAACGCCGCCCAATACAGCTTCTGTAGTTTGGGATACAAAGCACAAATGGAAAGATGCAAAATGGATGGAAAAGCGTGCAGAGAAAAACAGCCTGCAAAGCCCTTTCTCTGTATATGAAGTGCATTTAGGTTCGTGGAAAAAGAAAGTAGAAGAGAACCGTTCGCTAAGTTATTTAGAGTTGGCTGACGAACTGGTGCAATATGTAAAAGAGATGCAGTTTACCCATGTGGAGTTCATGCCGATTATGGAATATCCGTATGACCCATCGTGGGGGTACCAGCTTGTAGGTTATTTTGCACCGACTTCACGTTTTGGCAAACCGGAAGATTTTATGGTGCTTGTAGATAAGTTTCACCAGGCAGGCATTGGCGTGATACTGGACTGGGTGCCTTCTCATTTTCCTGATGATGCCCACGGCCTTGGCTTTTTTGACGGAACCAACCTTTATGAACACCCCGACAGGCGCAAGGGCTATCATCCCGACTGGAAGAGCCTCATCTTTAATTATGGACGAAATGAGGTGCGCTCGTTTCTCATTAGCACTGCAATATTCTGGCTTGATAAATACCATGCCGATGGCCTTCGGGTAGATGCTGTGGCTTCTATGCTGTATCTTGATTATTCGCGTAAAGATGGCGAATGGGAGCCTAATATTTATGGTGGCAGGGAAAACCTTGAAGCAGTAAGCTTTCTTAAAGAGCTTAACGAAGCCGTATACGGCAGTTTTACAGGTGTACAAACCATTGCCGAGGAAAGTACATCTTTTCCTATGGTATCGCGCCCAACTTATATTGGCGGACTTGGTTTTGGTATGAAGTGGATGATGGGCTGGATGCACGATACGCTCGAATATTTTAAAAAGGAACCTATTTACCGTAGGCACCATCAAAACGACCTTACTTTTAGCATGACCTACGCCTTTACTGAAAATTTTATGCTGCCATTATCTCACGACGAGGTGGTTTATGGAAAGCATTCTATTTTAGGGCGCATGCCGGGTGACGAATGGCAGCGTTTTGCCAACCTAAGGCTGTTGTACAGCTTTATGTTTACACACCCGGGCACCAAGCTCCTCTTTATGGGTGGTGAGTTTGGCCAAAGCGGTGAATGGAATTTTGAACAGAGCCTTGACTGGCACCTGTTGCAACATAATTATCATAACGGCATTAAAAACCTGGTTACAGCGCTTAACAAACTATACAAAAAGCAGCCTGCTTTATATGAAAAGCAATTTGCAGGCGATGGTTTTGAGTGGATAAATTACAGCGACAGCGAAAACTCTGTGATAGCCTATATACGAAAAGGCGAAAATGAGGAAGAAAACCTTATTGTAGCTTGTAATCTTACCCCTGTAATCAGGGAAAATTACAGGATTGGTGTTCCTGTGCAGGGCAAACTGAAAGAGATATTTAATAGTGACGATGCGGCATTTGGTGGCAGTGGCGTAAAAAATAAGACTGTAAAAACTGACCTGATAGCATGGAATCATAAACCTTATTCGGCTGAATTGATATTGCCGCCGCTTGCCACAGTGGTGTTTACAATATCATAGAAATAAAAAAACTGTTTTATAAGCGATTATTTAGCGGTATAAAAACAGCTAATATCCTGCTTATAAAACAGTTTAGAGGAGATGTGGTATATCCTTAAAGGAAGTTGGGCTATTGAAAAATAGAAAGTATTTCTTTTTTTGCTTTACCTAATTTCTTTTCAAGGCCTCCCCACATTTCATCTTCTTTTCCTTCTTCATATGTTAGGTCGTCATCAGTAAGCTCACCATAATTTTGTTTCAGCTTACCTTTCATTTCGTTCCAGCTTCCGCTTATTTCTTCTCTGTTTGGCATCGTCTTTTATTTTTTGATTACAATGTAAAGTTACCAACCGAAATGTAAAATTACTGCCAAAGCCGTACTAAGGTTATCACAAAGTTTATTTGCTGAGCCTGTGCAGGGTATAGGTCATTGCGGTAAGCAGGAAGAAAGCCATTACCTGATGGGCAAGCCCCAGCCATAGCGGTACGCGGTACAGCAGTGTAAGCACACCGAGCAAAAACTGTATAAACACCAGTACTACCAAAGCATTAAGCCCCTTTTGCTGTTGTACGTTAATATTTATTTTTCTTGACCTTATGTATAAAAACACGATGATACCCACTACAAAATAAGCCATTGTACGGTGCACAAACTGAACGCCGCTTTGCCCCTCTGTAAGTGCAAGCCCAACAGTTGGTTTTTCAATAAAAATACTATCATGCATAAACTGGCCTTCACTCATTAAGGGCCAAGTGTTGTGTATAAGGCCCGCATTTAGCCCTGCTACAAAACCACCGTAAATTATCTGGGCAATTAATATGATTAAAGCTATACGTGCAATTTTGCGCAGCGCATAAACAGGTTGTTTGCGTTCAGGATATACTAAGTCAAGCGCTACCCAAAGGGTATAGGCAAACGTTACAAATGCGAATGTAAGGTGCAGTGCCAGCCTGAAATGGCTAACATCGGGGTTATCTACCAGGCCGCTTTTAACCATAAACCACCCGAAGAAACCCTGTAATGCACCCATGCCTAAAAGAATCAGGCACTTTCCTATTGTAGCTTTGTCGAGTTTTTTACGGACAAGAAAATATAAGAAAGGTATAATAAAAACAATACCGATAACCCTGCCTATAAAACGGTGAAACCATTCCCAGAAATAGATGAACTTATAATCATCGAGTGTAAAATCGTTATGTACATTGATTTTCTGGTACTCCGGAAACTTTTTATATTCTTCAAAAGCTTCCTGCCATTTATCCTCGCTCATCGGCGGAAAAGTGTCCGTTACAAGATGCCAGTCGGTCATCGAGAGCCCGGAGTTGGTAAGCCTTGTTATACCACCCACTACTACCATTATGAATACCAGCACACACCCGGCCAGTAGCCATGTAATTACAGCTTTATTGCGTTTCATAATTATAACTATTGTTGTTTAGTCAATCCCATTTTAGAGGCACGTGCCATCATAAAGTCATGGGCTGCCTGGTATTCGTTGGGTATTTCACCTTCCAGTATGGCTTCTTTGATGGCTTCCTTAAGTACGCCTATTTCGCGTGAGGGCTTCAGGTTAAAGATTTCCATAATCTCTTCACCGCTAATGGGCGGCTGGAAGTTACGGACGTGGTCGCGTTCTTCAACCTCAACAATTTTTTGGCGTACTATCTTAAAATTCTTATGGTACTTTTTATATTTATTCGGGTTCTTGGTTGTTATATCAGCTTCGCACAACGTCATAAGGCTTTCCACATCATCCCCTGCATCAAAAATAAGCCTGCGCACGGCAGAGTCGGTAACAATGTCCTGAGCCAGCACAATAGGGCGGGAGCTTAGCATTACCATTTTAGATACAAACTTCATTTTGTGGTTAAGCGGCATGTGCAGCCTTTCAAAAAGGCGCTTTACCATTTTACCGCCTAAAAACTCATGCCCGTGAAATGTCCAGCCTACCTTTTTACTGAATTTTTTTGTAGGCGCTTTGCCAATATCGTGCAGCAGTGCTGCCCATCTTAGCCATACATCATCTGTATTGGGCGCAATGTTATCTACCACCTCAAGGGTATGGTAAAAATTATCTTTATGGGTTTGGCCTTCAACCTCCTCAACACCTTGCAGGGCAGTAAGCTCCGGCAGGATTATGTGCAGCAAACCTGTTTGGTGCAGCAGCTTAAACCCTACAGAGGGTACATCTGCCATTAGTATCTTGTTAAGCTCATCTACTATGCGCTCGCCTGATATAATGTTGATGCGCTCTTTATTACGGCTTATTGCCTGTAACGACTTTTCTTCTATATCAAAGTTTAACTGTGTGGCAAAACGTATGGCACGCATCATCCGCAAGGGGTCATCACTGTAGGTAATATCAGCGTCAAGAGGTGTACGGATTACTTTATTCTCAAGGTCAGCCACCCCGTCAAAAGGGTCTATCAGCGCACCAAAATCTTTTTCATTAAGCGATAGTGCAAGGGCGTTTATTGTAAAATCGCGCCGGTTTTGGTCGTCTTCAAGAGTGCCGGTCTCCACGTGTGGTTTGCGGCTCTCCCATTGATACGATTCTTTGCGAGCACCTACAAACTCAAGGTCGGTATATTCGCCATTGTTGTCTTCATACCGCAGCATGGCGGTTCCGTAGTTTTTAAAAACCTGTATTTTCGGATTGCCTGGCAGCAATGCAGCTACAGCCTTTGCAAGTGCTATACCGCTGCCAACAGCCACTACATCTATATCTTTTTTTAATCCCCGTTGCAGTAAAAAATCGCGTACATAGCCGCCAATTACATAACACTCTGTATTTATTTGGGCAGCAGCTTTAGATATTATACCGAAAACCGGGTTATTCAGGGCTTCTTTATATGAAGTTTCATCTTTCATTAAGGGCGGATAACTTTTACCTGTAAATTATTGCCGATCTTGATTATACTTGATGGTTTGGCGGCAATTTTATCGTGATGCAAATTTACGATATAGTCTACTCCATCCAAAATATGATGGTCTATTTCTTTAAAAGAATTTGGTGTAGGAATGCCGCTTACATTAGCCGATGTAGATACAAGCGGTTTTTTCATGCGCTCCATCAGTTTGTAACAGAAAGGCTCAGTAACAAGCCTTACACCAAGTGTGTTGTCTTCGGCAATAAGGTTAGGTGCTACATTTTTGGGTTTATCCAGCACCAGCGTTGTGGGTTTATCGGTAACTTCTATAATCTGCCAGGCAACCTCGGGTATCTCGCTAAACACATTATACAGCATCCTGTCACTGTTTACCAGTACAATCATACTCTTGCTTTCTTCCCGCTGTTTCAGGGCATAAATTTTCTTTACTGCATCGGGGTTTGTGGCGTCGCAGCCAATGCCCCAAACGGTATCTGTAGGGTAAAGTATAATACCACCGTTTTTTATTACCTCAAACGCATTATGTACTTCTGTATTTATATCCTGTGTGCTCATTTTTATTTAAAATTGTTTAAAGCTGCCGTTATATGTTTTACTTCTTCATCAGTTAGTACCGGGCTAATAGGCAGGCTCAGCACTTCGTTATGTATTGTTTCAGTAATAGGTAAATTAAGCTCATTCATTTCTTTGTAAGCCTCCTGCCTGTGCGGGGGTATAGGGTAGTGTATAAGCGTTTGTATGCCATTGTCGGTAAGGTATTTTTGCAGCCTGTCGCGCTCTTTGCACCTTATAACGTATAAATGCCACACATGGCTGTTTTCATCCTCCGGTACTTTAGGCAGGATTATCGCGGAGTCTTTTATATTTTGTGTATAGTAGCGGGCAATTTCCCTGCGCCTTTGGTTTTCATTATCCAGATAGGGCAGCTTTATGTTTAGCACTGCCGCCTGTATTTCATCAAGACGGGAGTTGAGCCCTTTGTACTGATTGACATACTTTTGATGAGAGCCGTAATTGGCAAGCGCCCTGATTGTTTTTGCCAGTTCATCATCATTGGTGGTCACAGCTCCTGCATCGCCAATTGCGCCTAGATTTTTACCCGGGTAAAAACTGAACCCTGCAGCATCTCCTAAATTTCCTGTTTTAATCCCATTCCATTGCGCACCTATTGCCTGCGCGTTATCTTCAATAATTTTAAGGTTATGCTTTTCAGCGATAGCCTTTAGCTTTTCCGAAAATACCGCCTGCCCGTAGAGGTGCACTATCATAATTCCTTTTGTTCGGGATGTAATATTTTCTTCAATAAGGCCGATGCTAATATTAAAAGTATCAGCATCCGGCTCTATCAGTATAGGCACAATGTTGTTGTCTGTAATTGCGAGTATTGAAGCTATATAGGTATTTGCAGGTACAATAATTTCATCACCATGCTGCATTACACCAAGTTCTGTATACGCTTTAATAATCAGGCGCAGGGCATCAAGCCCGTTTGCGGTGCCTATGGCGTGTTTGGCGCCTGTGTAGTTGCAAAGGCTGTCTTCGAACTGCTTTACCTGTCCGCCAAAAAGGTACCATCCGCTCCTGAAGGTTTCCAGCAGCCGCTTTTCTATTTCTTCCTGATGAAGAAGGTTAACTTTTTGGAGGTCGAGAAATTTTATCATAAAGCAGGTATATACTGCAAAAATATTGAACTTTTATAACAGCAGCGCTATTAACGGATTAAAATAAAATTAGGTACATTTGCCCTAATATTTCAGCATTATGAGGTTAATTCAGGTTACTGCATCTAAAGGATGGCGCGGGCATGAGCAGAAAATTATTTATTTATATGAAGCATTCCGCGACTTTGGCTATGTAGAAGACCAATGGATAGTTTGCGTTAAAGATTCTGAAGTGCATAAGGCTGCCACCAGCAGGAATATGCAGGTTATAGCGCTTGATTATAAAGGAGAGTACAGCCTTGAATTTGCCAAAAGCCTTAAAAAGATTGCCGACGAGAAAAAGGCAGATATATTATTTATACACAACAGCCAGTCGCACACGTTAAGTGTGCTTTCTTCTTTAGTATATGGCTTAAAAATACCGATGGTGTTATGCCGTACCATGATACGCCGGGTTGACAGTAACTTTTTGCGTAAATGGAAATATAACTACAAAGGGATAAAAAAGATTATTTGTGTATCGCACCCCGTTGTAGATGTATTAAAATATGCCGTTAAAGACCACAGCAGGCTTTGTGTGGTGGGCAGTGTTACCGATATTCATAAATTTAAATATGCCGATACCGGCATATTACATAAAGAGTTTAATATACCGGAAGGACATTTGTTGATAGGTAATATTGCTGCATTTACCCCCATGAAAGACCTGCACACATGGGTGCGTACCGCTGCTGAACTGCACAAGCGCAACTTTAAAGCAAAGTATATAATAATTGGCGATGGCCCGCAGGAAGAAGAAGTTAAGGTGCTTGCACGCGAATTAGGCGTTGAAAGCGAAATAATTTTTGCAGGATTCAGGAAAGATATACCGAAGGTACTGCCTGAATTTGACCTGTTTTTATTTACCAGCAACAACGAGCCAACGGGCGGCGTACTGCTGGAGGCTTATGCCTGCCGAATACCCATAGTTGCTGCCAATGCCGGAGGGATACCCGAAGTGGTAAAAGATGGTATAACAGGACTTATGGCGCAAGTGGGCAATCCGGTAGATTTTGCCGACAAAGTAGAACAACTTACTGCAGATAAGAACCTGCAACAGCAACTTACCGAAAACGGTTATGAGTTTTTAAAGGCTAACTTTACAAAAGAGGTAATTGCCAAAAAAATGTTTGACGAACTTAATGAGGTACTTGTAAAATATGGCACAAAGCAATAAGGATAAGCGCATACTTTTTATAACTTATGACCTTAGCGGTTACTATGACAGTATTTTTGCAGAGTTGCAAAACCGTTACGGGCAGGTAGATTATTTTAATACTATTAATTATTCTTACCGCTATAAAAATGTATGGCAACGCCTTAAAGCGTTTTTTTACAAAGTTTTTTATAAAACAAAGCTGAAAAATTTCTATAAGTATGAGCCGCTGATAGGTGAGGTGTCTAAAAATAAATATGATATTACACTTGTTATAAGGCCAGATGTGTTTGTTGATGGCCATCTTAATATATTACGCAAAATATCAGATAAATTTATAGCTTACTACCACGATTCTATAAACAATATACCCCGCAAAAAAGATGTCCTTCATTTTTTTGATGAAATATATTCTTATGAAAAACGTGATGCAGATACTTATAAGTTAAAGTTTATCCCAAACTTTATGTACTATGAGCCTGAGGGTAGTAACCCAGAGCCTGAAACAGATGCATTCTCAGTAATGTCGGATGATTACAGGGTAAAGGTTTTGCAAAAATTAGGTAAAGTACTTACAGATACAGGTTATAGCTACCGCTTTTATGTAAAGAAGGATAATGCGGAAACAAATCCTTACATTACTTACATACAGAAACGTATTAACAATGAAGGGGTTTTGCAGCACATAAAGCAATCACGTATTATTGTAGATGTGCACAAATTTGGTATTCAGGACGGGCTTACTTTCCGTGTATTCGAAGCAATGGCTTTCCAAAAAAAGCTTATTACTACCAATACCGATATTAAAAATTATGATTTTTACAATCCGTCAAACATTTATGTTATAGAAGACGCTGATAACATTAGCATACCGGAAGGATTTATAGAAACACCTTACCAGCCATTACCCCAAGAAATTTATAACCGTTACACGGTGAGCCACTGGGTAGATATGGTGGCAGGGGATAATTACAATTCAGTTGAGGAGAAAAAATACAGGAACATCAAGTAGCGTTATCAGCTACTTTATTCTGTATATACCCAATGCCTTCTTAAGCATCTTGTTGAACAGCACCCAGTTTACATACAAACCGTTTTTAAAGCTTGTCCATGCCCATTTACTGTGTGGCAGTATATTAGCATCAATATTGCTTTGCATTTGTGCAGATACTATAAAATCCTGCTTTACATCTTCCCACTTAATATTGCCATAGCCGTCAAACTCATTCACCTTGTTCTTTTCGTGAATAATGCTCATCCATAATCTTTTATGTGTTACCTGTGTAATGCGGGTTTCTTTTTTCCAAAGGTTATGATCATTAAACCACACGGTCTTCGGGTTGTCATTCTTTTCAATAAGGCTAATAAAGGGGTTAAAAATGTGTTCTTTTTTACCCAGCATAACTACGGGCTTAATTTGCAGGGAGTAACCTTTAATAACATCAATAGCTCTGTACTCCTGTTTGTTGAACTGCTTTTGCACTTCGGCGATAAAGTCTTTATGTATGCAGTCGTCATTATCAATTCGTGAAGTAATTAGGTAGGGCTGCCCCTTTGTTTCGGCTGTTATAAGTTTTTGTATTTCCGTGTAAAAAGCAGGCATACCTTCAATATAAAACACGCGGATGTTTTGGTGTCCCTCAATAAGATTTTCTATCCTGCTGCGGTAGGCCGGGGGAGTGGTAACATCAAAATAAATAAGCCAGGTAAAATTGGTGCTTGTTTGCGCCGTTACCGATGGCAGGCAAAAATTCTCAAACAGCCACAGCCTGTGCTCCAGCCACTCATCTGTAAGCAGGGTTTCATTGTTTTTAGTAACATCCCATTTAGGGTTTTTCAGGTTAAAGCGGGTTATGAGGTAATGGCTGAACATTTGAGCGGTTTTGCTATTTTCGGTAAAAATAATGCAATTATTTGAAGTCTAAAATGCAAATGGTTACTTTTGCCTAAAATGGAGTTGCCGATGAACAAAGTAATCCATCCGGGTTTTAAGGGCAATGCTGACGAGCTAACCCGCATTATAGATAACTTTTCCAGCACAGGTACTATGTTTGCTGATGGCAGGCGTAATAAAATAAAAATATTTCCGCTTGGTTCCGGTACGGTAAACGTTAAGTCTTTCAAGATACCCAATATAATCAACAAAATTGTTTACCGGTTTTTCCGTAAATCAAAGGCAAGGCGTTCTTACGAGTTTGCAAACAGGCTTCTTCAGGAAGGCATAGGCACACCGCAGCCCATTGCTTATTTTGAGAATACCACTGCATTTTCATTTCAGGACAGTTATTACATCAGTGAGCAGTTGAGCCCTGATCTTACTTTCAGGCAGCTTATAGAAATACCCGATTATCCTGAGCATGAAATTATACTGCGCCAGTTTACCCGGTTTACTTTTAAGCTGCACGAAAAGGGCATAGCATTTCAGGACCACACGCCAGGCAATACTCTGATTAAAAAAGCAGGGCCACAGCAGTATGAATTCTTTTTGGTTGACCTTAACCGAATGAATTTTCATGACAGCATGAACCTGCAGCAACGCATAGTAAACATGGCAAAGCTTACCCCCGAAGACCATCTGATAAAAGTAATGTGCGATGAATATGCCAAACTGTATAACAAAAGTTATGATGAGGTTTACAAGCTAATGGTTAAATACACGCAGTATTTCTCGAACAGGTTTCACCGCAAAAGGGCCATCAAGCGAAAGCTGGGATTGCGTAAAAAATAAATGTAGTACCTTTGCATGCCGTAAAGCGGATAATTTAAACGGACTTTTTTTATGAAGATATCAGTAATAGTAAGCACATATAATGCAGAAAAATGGCTCGAAAAAGTACTTATAGGTTACAGTGTGCAAACCTATAAAGATTTTGAGCTTATTATTGCTGATGATGGTTCGCGTGCTTCTACAAAAGAACTGATTGACCGTTATGCCGAAAATTACCCGGTACCGTTGCGCCACCTTTGGCATGAAGATAAAGGCTACCGCAGGCAGGAAATACTGAATATAGCCATTGTAGAAGCCGCGAACGAATATATAATAATGACAGATGGCGACTGCATTCCGAGGGAGGACTTTGTAGCAGTGCATGCTAAATTTGCCGAAAAAGGCAGGTTCCTTTCAGGTGGTTACTGCAAACTCCCTATGAGTACAAGCACGGTTATTACTAAAGAAGATATAGAAAGCCAACGCTGTTTTGATGTGAACTGGCTTAAAAAGCAGGATAAGCTGGGCTTTTCTCAAACCATGAAGCTCTCTGCAGGGCCTGTACTGGCTACGGTATTAGATAATATTACTACCACAACGCCTTCATTTAATAACTGTAACTCATCCGGTTTTAAAGAAGATATGATTGCCATAAACGGTTATGATGAGCGCATGAAATATGGCGGACCCGACAGGGAGTTTGGCGAGCGCTTAGAGAACTTTGGCGTTAAAGGCAAGCAAATAAGGCATAAAGCCGTTTGTTTGCACCTTGACCACGCAAGGGGCTATAAAACCCCTGAATCGCTTGCAGCTAACCTTGCCATACGCAAAGAGGTTAAGGAAAAGAAAATTAAATGGACTCCCTACGGAATTGTAAAGGAGCCCGGCCTTCCGCCTGTTTCGTAATATGGTTTAAAAACGATTTTAAATCGTCTTCAAACAAATTAAGCTTTAGCTTAGGATATAACTCCAGAGATTTCTCTTTAAATTCTTTTGGGTGTTTGGCTCCGTAAATTTCAGGATAATAATCCTGCAAGTGTACAGCTATATGCTCACCGGTTTGTGTGAGCATGTTCCACGAGTTTTTATTTATCCACGGTGAGAAAATTGTAAATGTAGGTACTCCAAGCGCTTTTGCCATATTAATAGCTCCGCCTTCATTGCCTATAAGCGCCGAACACTGCGACAATATTCCTAAAAAGTCCCTAAGCCCTTTAACGTAAAAGTCAAACAATATTTTTTCGCGTGCCTGCTTAGTGCACAAATTGTATATCTCTTTCGCCTTCTCAACCTGCGATGGCAGGTAATTAAAAAGCAATGTAGCATCAATAGTGGCGGCAATAAAGCTGATGATATTTGCCATTTCCTGCGCAGGCAGGCTCTTTATATCGTCGCTGCCCAATACACTTATCATTATAACCGGCTTATAGTCATCTGTTTTTTCTGCCATATAGGCTGCAGCCACTGCCTGTTCCTGTTCTGTCAGGTATATTTTAGGATATTCAATAACGTGTTTTGTGCCTGTAGCTGCTTCTGCCAGCTGCATCCGGTGGTATAACGCCGAACCTGATACGGTTTTATCAGGTTCCACAGTTTTATTATAAAAGAAAGAAGTGTACCACTTTTTATAGCCTATTTTGGTTTTAGCTCCCGAGAAAGAGGTAATTATTCCGCTTTCCCACTTTCCGTAGGCATCAATAACCACATCATATCCGGTTTTGCGTATCCCTTTTAAAAAACTGAAAAATGCACGTTTGCTTTCGCGGTAACGGTCTTCAAAGGGTATAATCCTGTTTATATAAGGATTGTTTTCTACAACAGGAGTTGTAAATGTATTTACAAGGTAGTCAATACGCGAACACGGGTATTCTTCTTTCAGCATTTTGCAAATACTGCTGCTTGCCAGCACATCCCCAATCATTTTTTGCTGTATTACCAGTATCTTCCTGCAATTGCGGTTCATTTCGCGCAGGTAAACATACCGCATATAAACATGGTAGCCTAAAATCCGTGCAATCTCAAAGCCCTGTCTGCCATTTATAAACCCGAACTTTAACACATAGTACTTAAAGAACCGGAAAGCCGGCCTTACCGTGAAATGAAACACATTTGTGGTAATACCTTCATTATAAAACTCTTTGGCTTTTAGCTTGGAGTATTGCAGCCTTTTCTGGAGAAAATCTTCTTTATTGATAAAAGAGTAATGCTCTATAGCATACTTAAGCACGCGGCTTTTACCGTTTATGGTAAGCTTTTCATGCACCAGCTTATCAGAATAGCGGCATCTTGACTTGCGGAATATACGGGCTGTACGGTCTTCGTTAAAGTTATTGTTTACCAGTGGCTTGCCCTGGTAGTAAAAGATACGTTTTACCCAAAGCGCAACTTCTTCCGGATTGCTGTTAACAACATCTGTTATTTCTTTAATGCCTTTTGGTGTTATCCTTTCATCGGCATCAAAAAAAGCAACCCAGTCGTGTGTGGCAAGATCTAATGTATAGTTACGCTGTGATGAGAAATCATCAAAAACGCGCTGGTAAAAGCGCACATGAGGAAATTCCTCCTGTATAATAGCAGGAGTCATGTCGGTACTAAAAGAGTCCACCACTACAATTTCGTCGGCAAACGACATGTTTTGCAGGTACTCCCTTATGTTGTGCTCTTCATTAAAAACAATGGCAAGCGCAGATATTTTAGTTTGGTTTCCGCTCATTATCAGTTTTTAAACCGCTACATCATATTCCCTTAAAGCATTGTTGAGCGAGGTTTTTAAATCGGTAGAAGGCTTGCGTTTACCAATTATAAGCGCGCAAGGCACCTGATATTCGCCTGCGGCAAATTTTTTAGTGTAGCTGCCGGGTATTACTACAGACCTGGCAGGCACAACCCCTTTCATTTCTACCGGTTCATTGCCTGTAACATCAATAATTTTAGTAGATGCGGTAAGGCATACATTTGCGCCAAGAACAGCTTCAGTTTCTACCCTTACACCTTCTACCACTATACAACGTGAGCCTATAAAGGCACCATCTTCTATTATTACGGGTGCGGCCTGCAACGGTTCTAAAACCCCGCCTATGCCCACACCGCCGCTAAGGTGAACGTTTTTACCAATTTGTGCACAACTGCCCACAGTAGCCCATGTGTCAACCATAGTACCTTCATCTACATAAGCACCTATGTTTACATAACTGGGCATTAATATAACGCCTGATGCTATATATGCCCCGTGGCGTGCCACGGCATTGGGTACTACGCGAATCCCTTTTTCAGCATAATTATGCTTTAGCGGCATTTTGTCATGATACTCAAAAATCCCTGCTTCCAGCGTTTCCATTTTGCGGATAGGAAAGTAAAGTACAACAGCTTTTTTAACCCATTCGTTTACCTTCCAGCCATCATTGCCGGGTTCTGCTACACGCAGCTTTCCTGCGTCAAGCATATCAATTACTTCCTGTATGGCTTTTATGGTTTTCTCTTCCTGAAGCAGTTGCCTGTTATCCCAGGCCTGCTCTATAAGGGTTTGTATGGTATTCATGGCAATTTTGTTTTTGGGCAAAGATAACAATCCCTGTAAATTATCATCGTTAAAACATTCGGGCAAAATACAAATCTTTTCCGTTCGTTTCCATAAAGTGCAGGAAATAATTAAATTTACTAAAAATCTGTCAATCATGAAAGACAATTTTTCGGCACTTGCAAAAGAATATTCAAAATACCGTCCTGCCTATCCGGAGGAAATGGTGTCGTATATCTTATCTTTCGCAGTGGGTAGAAATTGTGCTTTAGATGTTGCTACGGGCAACGGACAGGTTGCAGCTTTATTTTCACCTTACTTTAAAGAAATATATGCTACAGATATCAGCAGTAAACAGCTTGAACATGCTGTAAGCAAAGACAATATATTTTACAGCAGGCAACCAGCCGAAGCTACAGGTTTTAATGATAACAAGTTCGACCTGATTACAGTGGCACAGGCGGTTCACTGGTTTAAGTTTGATGCATTTTATAAAGAGGTTTACCGCATTATGAAACCCGGAGGCATTATAGCAGTTATGGGTTACGGGCTTTTGCGGACTAACAATGAATCTGACAAGATAATAAGAAGGTTTTATCATGACATTGTGGGCCCGTACTGGGATGCTGAAAGACGCTACCTTGATGAAAACTATAAAACCATTCCGTTTCCTTTCAACGAGATTTATACGGATAGAAACTTTGTCAATACCTTTACATGGGATTTTGAACAACTTGCAGGGTACCTGCAAACATGGTCGGCAGTGCAGCATTATAAAGAGCAGAAAGGGATAAATCCTTTCAGCTTAATTGAAGAAGAATTAAAAATTAGCTGGGAAAATAACGACAAACAGGTAACCTTTCCGTTACTTTTGCGGATGGGCAAGTTATAGATTAAACTAAAGATTAAGCAGTATATATGGGTAAAGATAATACTATGTCACTGTTCGGTAACAGAGGAAAGGGAAGAATAATGGCAATCGATTACGGATTAAAGCGTACAGGCATAGCAGTAACAGACGAAATGCAGATGATAGCAACTGGCTTAACCACAATAGCATCAGAATCGGCCATTGCATGGCTTCAAGCGTACTTTACTAATGAAAAGGTAGAAAAGGTTATAATAGGCATTCCTAAGCAAATGAATAATGAGCCGTCTCAAAGCGCACCGCTTGTTGCTACTTTTACAGAAAAGTTTAAAAAAGCCTTCCCTGATATGCCTATAGAAGGGATAGATGAACGTTTTACCAGCAAAATGGCTTTCCAAACCATGATTGATAGTGGCTTAAAGAAGAAACAGAGGCAAAATAAAGCCCTTGTAGATGAAATTTCGGCAACAATTATGCTACAGGATTATCTATCACGAAAAAATATACTTTAAGCCTTTCAGTTTTGGTAAAAAAAAGCTTTATGATATTAATGATTTTGCCGAAATTTTGAAACTGGAAAAAGCCCGATGAAGTTTTTTTTGAAAATTTATATAGCCACACTAATTGATGATTTTTTTTAATGCTGAAATAATAATTAACAATTTATTAACAGGAATAAGCGCAATAAGAATATCGAATAATTGTTATAATTGTAAATAATAATCGAAGGATTATTTTTGTCCAACTAAAATTACAAACAATGAAAAAATTTCTCAGGCTGCTTACTGCTGCTATGGCAACATGCGTGTTGCTGATTTTTACTAACTGCCAAAATGACGACAATGATATTACCACCTCTGGCAGTACCCAATCCGGCGCTATTAATGTTAAAACCATTTCTTTTGAAGAATTTAAAAAGAATTCTAAGGCTTATGCCGAATTGAACAGAGCGGCTGATAGAAGCTCAATGTCATCAAAAGCTATTGTTAATGATACTATTAACGGATTCTTTTATGATGACAGGCAGGTAAAGGTAATTGAATATGATAAGTATAAAACCTATACTTTTCAGATTTACAGGGATGGTGTAGTGTCTGAACGATTTGAAAATCTTGTGATATTAGAAGATGATGCACAAAATACATCATCTTATATATTTGATTATAGGCTTGACTATATAGATGTAAAAGATTTAAACAATGATGTGTCTATCGATAATTTAGAAAATAAATATATTGTAAAAAGTTCTAATGGACGTGGACAGCATGTTATCCACAGAGATGAAAATGGCAATTGTTTTTATCGCACTTTTTATCATCCAATAACTGAGCAATACAGTGGGGGTGAATTTTACTATGAAGTTTATATAGAATGCCCAACTTCTTTATCTGTAACAGAAAACGGAAATGGTGGTAGCGTTGGCGGGGGAGGTCCGAATATAATAATAATGGTACCTGATTTTGATGCTCCCGGCCCCGTGCCTAACCCCGGAGGGCCTGGTGGAGGGGGTGGCGGTAACGATCCTGAATTTGCCCCCCCCTGTTGTAACATTACCAGTTATAGATTTAACTTATGAAACCTTTAAATTTGATTTAACTGAAGCAGAAAAATTTTGGCTGAGCAGGATTTTTAATAAAAAAGTAAAGGACGGGCTAATGAACCTGCTGGGTAACCGCATACCATTTGACGAGGATAGGGAGCAATTGGCACACCAGATACTTGATTTTGCTATGCAGAATTCAAATAACAATGAATTTGCTAAACAAATACTTGAATTTTTGGAAGATGAAGAGTACTCACATGAGAGTATAGAGGCTGCCGAAAATGCTATAGAAGATATTGAGAATGGTGATATACCAAATAATATTTTAAATACTGTATACCCAGCTTGTCAAAATAATATCGTGAAAGATATATATAATTCAGCTTCAGATATGAGTCAGATTTTCAACGCAATTTTTGCTAATCCTTTAGCAACAGGTTCTCATAATATACATTATAAGGTTTCACATGAATTACCTCAATTAACAAAGGGTCGTACACGTTTTAAACAACCAAACCCTGTAACAACGAATAGTTTAAATGAGCCAGCTTATAATTTGATTATTGAATTGAATCATGATTATATCACTACTTCTACTGACTTATCAATTGCTATGACTATAATACATGAAAACTTACATGCGATATTATTATATTTCGAATATAATAATTGTATTCATACAATCGAAGATAATCCCACTTACGCCCAATTGATACAAGCATATTTAAATGAAGTCGCTGTTGGGCCGCAACAACATCATGCTTTTATGACTCAATATATTCAGAACTTAGGAGATGCTTTGAAAGCTTATGCAGTAGGTAAAGGATACAATTTACCTGATTCTTTTTACAATGCAATGGCATGGCAGGGACTTACAGATATTGGTATGAATGGAGGATATGTTACAAATCCAGAATTCATTAATCTAATTCCAAGCAGTAACGAGCGACAGATAATTAGAGATATTATTACTGCTGAAGAAAAAAATTCGGAGTGGAATGGACAGTTACCTCATAGTAATTCAAACTCTTGCAACTAATAATTATATATAATGAAAACATTTCTTTCCACATTCATAATAATTATCTTATTGAGTTGTTCATCTAAACAAGGAATTCAATTAGAAGATAGTAGTGACTATGAAATAGCGCAGCTTGCTTTAGGTAATTATACCAAATGGGATGCATACCGATTATTGGAGATTCCGGATGTATCAACAACAGATGATTATTTGGAAGGTTTTACGACTATGGAATTGATTGAATTTCCACAAAAATTTCATTATAAAAGCTTTAGTAAAGAAAAATGGAAGAAACATCTTTTTAGTCCATCCGATGTTAAGGATAAATTACAAATCATAAAAAATTTTGGAGAAGTTATTAAAGTCAATAATGATGGTAAAATATATGTTTCACTTTCAAGACCTATATACTCAGAAGACGGCAAATATGCCGTAATAATTGTTAATATGCTTTCTAATAATACTTCATGGGAGGGGGAAGGATATGGTTATGTGTATGAAAAAATAAGTGGTAAATGGAAGTTACATCTAAAATTTATACCATATTTAACTTAGATTATAAAAATAGCCATATTTACTTATTAATAGTTTTTATATAATAACTATGTTTGCTGAAATTACTATAAAGAAGTTATATCCTTATGGGCATTAGCATAGGCGACATGTAAATTGGTATAATAAGCAGGAAACAAATAATTATTAGAGTAAATAAAAATACTGGTTCGATTATTTATGCACAACTAAAGAGCATTAATTAACCGACAAGACATGAAAGAAATTTTTTTAACCATTCTACCCTCTATTTTTATGTTAATACCTATAATACTAGGTATATACTTATATCTGTTATTAAGGACGTACCTTAAACTTAAGATTAAAAAATTAAAAGAAGATAGATAATACTGTATACCGTATCTTAATTTTATAATAATAAGCTATAATGAACTCAAGTAAATTTTTTTTGGCTATCTTATTAATAGTGATTTTAATAATAGGCTACGTTTTACGAGAGAATGATGTTGTTCTTAATATTGGTGATACATACTATATTATAAATTTTTTTACTATAGCTTTATATATACTTTATGTATTTGCTGGAGTATTGATTTTAAGATTAGTGTATAGTATGTTGAAGAAATAAAATTGGCTGTCTTAAAAGTGTTATTTTGAGCGAAATGTATTGAAGCTATAAATCCTAACATTGATGTTAAGAGATTCTTTATCACATCAGAATGATATGCGAGCTTCCACCTAAACCTTTTGAGACAGCCCTTTAATATTATTACAATTTACTTCACCAATTTTTAAATCATGAAAAAATTGCTTCTGATTCATTGTATGCTGTTCGCATTAAACCTATTCCCGCAAAGTAGTAAAGATATTTTACTTGAAAGAGACCATGAACAGCTTATAGAGCGCCTTAAGTTTATGGATTATCTTAATGACGTTACGATGAAGCTTGAAGGACATATAAGAAGGGGAGGGGGTGATTTAGAAATACCCTTTTATTCATACTATAATGACTCAATAGTAGCCCCAAATCCGTATCCATCTACCAATATATCTTCTTATCTTGATTATCAGCTTAATGAAGTACCTCCTACAGCAGCAGATTTTATAGTAAGGGTCTATAACAGAAATGCACTTAACCTACATACAATAATAAAGCGCTATGGCTATCCTACAACAACCAAACTGGATAAATACGTAAAGATTAATCCCTTTCGCGCCACTTTTATTATTCAAAAAGCTTCAGATGACTGGAAGAAAATTTTTTATCCGTTAATTAAAGAAGAAAACAGAAAAGGGAATTTAACTGAAATAGAATATACCTTTTGCAGGCTTGCCTTTAAAAACGGAATAATGACTCAAAGTGAAGCGCATGAATTCACTGCAATTATGAAAAGGCATGGTTACAGCCCGGCAAAAAGATTTGATTACTAACTACTTTACACCCTCCAACTGCCTTGCTGCTTTTACAATCTTTTCCGAAATATTGGTTAGCCACACCAATTGTTCTATTATTAGCTGGGCTTCCTGTAGTTTCAACTTAAGGGTTTCTTCGTCATTGCTGTAACGTTCGTGCAGCTCGCGTGCCCTTATGTTTTTTAATTCGGTAAAGCGGGCCGCGAGTTCTTCTTTTTGCTCTACAGGGGCTTGTATGGTATCTTCGTGTGCAAGCATGGCAATGGCATTGTTAAGGTTACGCGTTACAGCCTGTACCACCACATTAAAAGCCTCTGAAGCCTTACTGGTGTGGTGCGACTGTATATATGCCCCTAACGAAGCAAGTGACGATAATAACGTGTGGTTAAGCAATGCAAGCTTGTAAGCCTGTGCCTGTTGCCTTTGTTTCGATTTTGGTTCCTGTGTCATACGCTGGTAAGAAGCAGTCAGGTTACCCACTTCTATAAATGCGTTTTTGCGCGCCACCCTGTAGGACGTTGGCACGCTCCCTTTTTTATTATATAAATCAGCTATTTCTGCGAGGTAATCCCTGTTGGCAGATACCGCCTTTTTAATATATACAGGCAGTTGTATAAACTCCCATGCAGGCCAAAAAAAATAGTTGGCGCCAAAGGCAAGTAATGCCCCCACGGCAGTATCTAAAATGCGGTATTGTATAACATGGTTTATGTCGGGGTTTAACATGCTGTATACAAAAACTACATAAATGGTAACAAAGGTTGCCCCTATGCGGTAGTTAATGGCGGTAAATGTAAAGCCCATCAGCATGCATACAATGGCAAGTGTGGCAATTATTGCGGGGTGGCTCACCAAATACAATATCCCGAAAGCAATAATGCAACCCAGAACGGTACCAATAATACGCTGGTAAGAGCGCTGCTTGGTAAGCCCGTAACCGGGGCGCATAATAACAATAACTGTAAGTAATATCCAATACACATTTTGCAGTGGTAATAACGCACCAATAATAAAGCCAAGAGCAATTGTTATGGTAAGCCGTAATGACAGCCTGAAGATAGTTGAAGAAAAGCTCAGGTTTTCTTTTAGTGTGTGCAGTGGATAATATTCGGGTGCAAGAAACTTCTCCAGATCCTTATCGCGGCCCTGCATATCTTTAAAATTGACGTTTAGGGTAAGAGCCCGCTCTATAACCTTGATTTTTTCTATTTGCTTTTCGGCATAGTGCAGCATGTTGGTAAGCATTATAACACCCTCTGCTGCGGCTTCATACCCAACTTCATGCTCATATTCGGCAATAGCTCTCTCAAAATATTCCAAATCTTCCAGAAGATGGTGTGCCGATACATATTTCTTTTTATTCTCCAGGCTTTTTGAAATATTTTTCAGTGCTGCCGCTAAGTTATAAGCCAGGTTCTGGTAGGTGGTAAGCACTTTGGGGTAATTACTGAACTTGCCTTGTATCTTGTCATGGTCAAACGAGTTGGACAGCGCCAGCTCCAGCACCTCCATAAGGGAAATAAAAACAAGCAGCATCTTTCTGCTGCGGTTAGAGTTCCCGGCATTACTGCGGGTGCGAAGCAGCATTTCGCGCAGGTTTTGGTGTATGGTGTTCAGTTCAACCTGAATGAAAAGCTGCTTTTCTATAATTTTTTCCCTGTCGGCATCAGGCTTCCATAAATGCCCGCGCTGTTTCATATACCTCCCGGTAAGTTTAAGGCATTCGGCAACCTGTAATTCGGTATAGCGGTGGGGGCTAAAATAATTGAATATTACCGATATTATCGTATAGAATAATCCGCCACTTACTATTAGCCCGCAATATTCCCATATTTCAAAACCTTTGTGGATATGGCCTGTAGCAAGTGCAATAGCCAAAAGCCCCGAAAAGGAAACCATGGTAGCCCTTTGTCCGTAAACCGATATCATGCTCAGGAAAAAAACAAGCAGCAGCACAACCGGGTAAAAAAGCAGTGGCAAATCATGCAACAGGTTTACTGTTAGCGTGCAGAGTGTTATTATAGCAGTAGCAGATAGCAACCCTTTAATGCGGTGGCTAAGGTTACTTTGTATATCGGCAGGATAAGTAAGCACAGCGCCAATAGCAATAGCAAACCCGGTTTCAAAAAAGCCGAAATGCGCCAGTATAAGTACGGGTACTACCGCAGCAACCGTAACAACTACGGCTTTTGTAAAATTAGTGCTGTCGGCAAACTGCTTTATTCGCTGTATCATTACCATTTTTAATCTTCCGCAAAGGTAAGCAATGGTAAAGGCATTAAGTCCCGGCAGGGGTTTTTCTCACAAAAATTTAGCATTTGCCAAAGCTGCTGCACAAAGCGGTTAATTTTTTATTTACTACTTTTGCGGCACGATATTAATGAAATAAGGCGGTAATGATGCCTTTAGTAAAACCCTGAGAAATGATTTTACCTATTGTAGGATATGGCGACCCGGTACTACGCAAAAAAGGGGAGGAGATAAGCAAGGACTATCCTGACCTTAAAAAGGTAATTGCCGATATGTATGAAACTATGTATAATGCTTATGGGGTTGGGCTTGCAGCGCCACAGGTAGGCTTGGCCATCAGGTTGTTTATAGTAGATACTCAGCCTTTTAGTGAAGATGAAGACCTAAGCAAGGAAGAGCAGGAAAAACTGAGTAAGTTTAAGAGGACCTTTATAAATCCGGTTATCACGAAAGAGGAAGGCGAGGAGTGGGGCTTTAATGAAGGCTGCCTTAGCATACCCGAAGTGCGCGAAGATGTTTACCGCAAAGAAACAATTACCATAGAATACTTTGATGAAGATTTTAATAAGCACACAGAAGTGCATGACGGTATAATTGCGAGGGTTATACAGCATGAGTATGACCATATTGAGGGTGTATTGTTTACTGATAAAATATCGCCGCTTAAAAAGCGCCTGATACAAAAGAAACTTCAAAACATAATTGAAGGGAAGACAAGGCCGGACTACAAGATGAAATTTGTTGCCAAAAAAGGCAGATAATTTTTGTTTTTTAGGCCAAAGATGTGATATTTGTGTCCCTTTAAAAAAAATACAGGAATGAGTATAGAAAAAATATTAGCCATTTCCGGAAAGCCGGGATTATATGCACTTAAATTACAAACCAGGACAGGTTTTGTGGCAGAATCGCTTACAGATGGCAAAAAGATAACTGTAGGTTTGAGAAGCAACGTCAGCCTGCTGTCCGAAATATCGGTTTATACCTATGATGGTGAAGTACGCCTTGCTGAGGTATTTAAAGCCATAGCCGAAAAAGAAGATAATGGGGCAGCCATTTCGCATAAAGAAGATAATGCCACACTTGAGGCATATTTTCGTGAGGTGCTTCCTGAATTTGATGAAAACAGGGTATATGCATCTGACATAAAGAAGATACTGAACTGGTATAACATGCTCCAGGCTAAAGGGCTTGTAAGCAAAGATGAAGAAATCAGTACTGAGGAAGCTGAAGCCCCGGCAGAAGAAGAGGCTAAAACAGAAAAGTAATTTATTATCTTACTAATAATAATTATCCTGCCACTGCTTTAAAGCGGCAGGATTTTTTATTTTTACAAAAAATGCCATTTTATGAATACACGCCAGGAACAATTACAGGCTTTTAGCAGACTGTTGGATATTATGGATGACCTGAGGGCAAAATGCCCATGGGATATGAAGCAGACAATGGAAAGCCTGAGGCACCTTACCATTGAGGAAACATATGAATTGGGCGATGCCATACTGGATAACGACCTGCAGGAAATTAAAAAGGAGCTTGGCGATATATTATTACACATTGTTTTCTATTCAAAAATTGGCAGTGAAACGGGCGATTTTGATATTGCAGATGTTGCTAACACTATTTGTGATAAGCTGATACACCGCCACCCGCACATATATGGTGATGTTAAGGTGGAGAATGAAGAGCAGGTAAAGCAAAACTGGGAAAAACTAAAGTTGAAAGAAGGAAAAAAATCGGTACTGGAAGGCGTGCCCAAGAGTCTGCCGGCACTTGTTAAAGCAAGCCGCATACAGGATAAGGCTAAAGGCGTGGGCTTTGATTGGGATGAGCCGCACCAGGTTTGGGATAAGGTACAGGAAGAACTTTCCGAGTTTCAGGATGAGGTTAAGGGCGGTAACACAGAAAAGATTGAGGCAGAATTTGGCGATGTTTTATTCTCGATGATAAACTATGCCCGTTTTCTTAATATTAACCCCGAAGACGCACTGGAAAGGACTAATAAGAAGTTTATAAAGCGCTTTCAGTACCTTGAAGGCAAGGCTGCCGAACTGGGCAAGCCACTTGCAGACATGACACTTGCCGAAATGGATGTTTTTTGGAATGAAGCTAAAAAGCTTTAAACCAGTCCGGGGGTTATTTCTACAGTATCAGTTACAATAACCTCGGGTTCTTCTATTGGTAAAAGTGAATAGTACAGCACATCATTAATGCCAGCAGCTTTCAGTTTTTCACTAACTGCGCTGAACTGTTTTTTGTGTTCTTCAGTATAAATAACATACAGCGGGTAATCCACATTGTTTATTGTAAATAGAAAAGGCAGTGTGGCAGTATCGTTACCCAATTGTATCTCCTGCATTACTTCATAACGCAGCGTCATGTTTTTTGCCTCACACTCTTTTTGTATGTGTGCCATTATTTGTGCAAGGTCCAGCCTTACAATACCAGTAGCAATTATATCTGTTTCTGCTATGCCGCAAATATTTACGTTGCTTTGAAAATTCTTTTTTTGCTCTGAAAGCGAAGGTATATTTTCATAATAAAACTTGTAACCGGTGCTTTTTGCTAAAGCAATTTCTTTTTTAACCGCTTCGCCCCTGAAAGCAATAATCACGGTAAGTGCCAGGTACAGCAAAAATGCAAATATCATCCCGATAATGCTCGAAATAATTGCACGGGCGCTCACACAGCTTTTAAAATAAGCATCCCAGTACCCGTTAACGGTATTTAGGCGCAAAGCCTCCGAAGCCAGTGTACTGAGATTGGAAATGTTTACGAACAGGTTATATACAATGATGAGTACTCCCGCAATTAATAATAATGCCTGCATTTTAGTTGGTGTAAAAGTAATTATTCATTTCCCTGGTTAATAGTCCTTATCTGCTTAAGCTTTTCTTTCCAGGTATTCAGTTCTTCTTTATGGCGGTCTATACTCTTCATTACTTCTTTTACAAAAGGATTATCGGCTTTTGCGTTAGATATAAACTGAATGTTGTTTTCAAGCTGTAATATCTCGCTCTGCACTTCATCAATTTTACGCATTATAAATATCTGCTCATTTTCAAGCCTGCGGCTGTCATCGCTGTCGGCAAGCTGTTCCAGCCTGTTGCTGAATTTAACCATTTCAGCATCTTTTTTAGACAGGCTCAGTTTATCAAATAATGCATCCAGTATCTTATTGAATTTACCTTCTATATGTCTCTTATTCTGAGGTACACGGCCTATAGCCTTCCAGTTCTCAATGTGCTTTTTAATGGCGTCAAGGTCGGTTTTATGTTCTCCTGTAAGTTCAAAATCCTTTAAGGTGTCAAGGTAATCTTTTTTCTTTTCAAATGCATCCACCTCTTCTTTATTGGCTTCGTTGCGGTGTGCGTGCATCTTGTCAAAGTAATGATTACATGCCGCTTTAAACTCCTTCCAGAGTTCATCAGAATATTTACGCGGCACATGCCCAACTTTCTTCCAGTCTTCCTGTATCTGTTTCATTACAGGTGTTGTGGCAGCATAATCTTCGCTGTCTTTAAGTGATCGCGCCTTTTCTACCAGTTCCTGTTTCTTGGTAAGGTTATCCTGTTGCTCCTTTTTAATTTCTTTATAGAATGAGTTTTTAGAGCTGTTAAAGTTCCTGACGGCAGCTTTAAATGCTGCCCAGGTATCTTCATTTACCTCAAGGGGTACTTTGCCAGCATTAAAAAATTCATTGCGAAGCGTTTCTACCTTGCGTATCTGGCCTTGCCAGCCGTTGTGGCTGCTTACAGTTTCAGCGGCAATTTCATTTATCATTGCCGTTATTTCCTGTTTTTTACGCAGGTTTTCCTGCTCTCTCTCTTTTATCTGCGAGTTAAAGGCTTCACGTTTGTCATGCAGCTGCTTAGTAAGCTCACTGAAACGGTTCCATATTTCCTCACGGTGCTCGCGTGAAACAGGACCTATTTCTTCCTTCCACATTTTATGGAGCGATTGCAGCTCCCTGAATGCTTTTACAATGTCCTCTTCCTGTAGCAACTCTTCGGCACGTGCTATAATTTTTTGCTTCTGCTCAAGATTGTGCTTAAAGTCCATATCGCGGGTTTCCCTGTCAAGGTGCAGGTGGTCGTAAAACCTTTCCATGTGAAAGTGGAAGTTATTCCATACGTGATTGTACTTATCACGTGGTATAGGGCCTGCATTTTTCCAGCGCTCACGAAGCTCATTAACATGCTTTAAGGCATCTTTCATGGTTTCATCGCTGTCAACAAGGTTCTTTAGCTCATCAATTATGGCAAGCCTGCTATCAAGGTTGCTTTTAAGGTCATTTTGCAGCTTTTTAAAATGGCTGTTTTTCCTGTCCCTGTACTGGTTATATATCTGGTCGAACCTGTTCTTCAAAGGGAAATTATAGTCGAATCCTGAAGTATCTCCATCATTATCATGGCTGTATTCTTCTTTCTTTTCTTCTATAAAATCATGGTATTTCGTATAAAATTCTTTCCGTATTTCTTCTACGTGGTCCTTAACCGACATTACCTTTTCAGCAGATGTTAGCTTTTCAAGTTCGTCTGTTAACTGTTCCATAGAAAGCGTTTCATAATTCACCTCGGGCAAATCATGTTTGTCAGCAGAATCATTTTCACCTTCTTCGGCATTACTTTCCTCAATGGCATCCACAGCAGTTTTTTTGCCGCCGCTAAGTACTTCTACCGGTGCAAAAGGTAATTGCCCCTCTGTTTCATGAATCTTGGTTATATCTTCCAGATCATCAGGCAATTCGCTGTTATCAACCACTTTGTTATCGGGCATGTAACCATTTTCAAAGGTATCTCCCGCGCCGCTTATGGCACCTCCGTCTGCTAATTGCAGGTTATCATTCTTTTCTTCTGACATTGTGTAAATGCTTAAGGTTTGTACTGCTTTAATGCCGAAAGATAAGAAAGCAAGTTTAAAATTCAAAGAAAAAGATTAATTTCCAAGATAAACTGCAATTTTTTAATGTAATCACAATAATATCTTCAACATCAGCAGTTTCAGGTAGTTACTTGTTCCAGATTTCCCATGCTTTTTCTGCCTGGTAAACAAGCATTTCATACCCGTTTTTAGTTACCGCGCCGTGCTCTCCCGCTTTTTTAAGGAAGGTACTCACTTCAGGGTTATACACCAGGTCGAAAGCAATATGTTTATCGGTAAACAGGCTGTAGTCCAAAGGCGGGCATTCTTCGGTATCAGGGTAGGTACCCAGTGGGGTAGTGTTGATGATGATATGGTATTCATCAAAGATTTCTTTATCAAGGTCGGTATATGAGTAAATAACTTCGTCTCCGTTTCTTGAAACAAAATCATATTCTATGCCCAGCTTCCGTAACGCATAGGCAACCGCTTTAGATGCCCCGCCGGTACCCAGTATAAGTGCTTTTTCGTGGTGCTCTTTAAGTAATGGCTTTAATGATTTCCTGAACCCGTAATGGTCTGTATTGAAGCCTTTAAGTTTTCCTTTCTTAGAAACAGTAACCGTGTTTACAGCACCAATTTTTTTTGCTGTTTTAGAAGTTGAGTTTAATAAAGGTATAATGGCTTCCTTATAAGGAATGGTCACATTGAGGCCCCTTAGTTTTTTGGTTTCAGCAATTATATCCTGTAAGTGGTTAATATCAGGTATATCATAAAGGTTATACCTGTAATTTTTCAGCCCTTCCTTTTTAAATTTTTCTTTAAAATAGCCGGGAGAGAAGGAATAACTGATATCAGAGCCTACAAGTCCGTAGTTTACCTCTTTCATTACAAATAATTTTTAGTTGGCTGTAAGGTAAGGATAATAAATAAAAATGCCGCCCTGTTTAGTAAAGGCGGCATTTAATTATGATAAAAAAGTTATTACTGTTTCCTGTGGTGTGCAATAGCTTCCTGCACAATCTCAGAATCCCAGATGGTAGGGAAAAATTCCTCTAACATTACATGATTCCTGTAATTTAGCCTTAAGCCATTGCTAAGATGAAATATGGCTTTGTCGTTCTGGCTGCTCATAAAGTATAGTCCTGCAAGCCTGTATTCAATCTCATATTCTTCCGGAAAATATTCTGTAGCCTGCAGCAGCGTATTGATAGCCGAATCATTTTCACCTAAAAACTGTAGCGTATCTACCCAAAAAAGCCATGTGTCTAACTGATGATCGCCAAACTCTACCGCCTTTCTGTAACCTTCTTCGGCCTCTTCATGAAAATGGAGAGCTTTATTGATAATTGCATAACGTTTCCAGTACAGCTTGTTCTCGTTATCTATGCCAATGGCTTTGTTAACATAGTACAGCGCTTTCTGGAAATTCTTGCGGCGTATGTAAAAATCGGTAATGGCTATCCAGGCCTTATCCAGCAATGGGTCTTCATGCACCGTTTTTAAATAGAATTTTAGCGCCTTTTCATGATTGCCTAAACGTTCATGGCATTTGCCTACACGTAGTAATGCAAAAGAGGTAGGGTCATCAAGCTCCATAGTTATGTTGTAGCACTCGATGGCATCTTCATAACGTTTAAGCCTTTCCAGTGTTTTGGCTTTTTCGAGGAATGCCCCTAAAAAGCTATCGTCTATCAGGGTGGCATAATCAAATGCGCGCAGGGCAGGTTCATACTGCTTTAAAGTATAGTGCTGCCTGCCAAGCTGGTGCCATGCCACTTCGCTGTAAGGGTTGCGGTCTATAAAGCCATTTAAGAACTCAATAGCTTCGGTGTTCTGGTCAAGGAAATCGAAGCAATACACCACATTATACAGTGCAGAATGGTCTTCGGTATCTTCTTCAAGACACTTGATAAAGCTTTCTTTGGCCATCTCAAGGTTGTCCATAAAAAGGTACTCCATACCTATAAGCGAATATACATCGGCATAATCATCAGTATATTCTAATGCTGTTTTAAGCAGCTCTACTGCTTTGTCATGCTGGTCTCGCTTACTGTATATATTGGCTTTTTGTATGTAAATTTCTTCGTTGGTAGGCTCTATGGCATAAAGCTCATTTAAAAGTCGCTCTGCCAGGTCGAGCTTGTCATCAAAAACTAAAAGTTCTACCTGCACTAATTTTAAGCCTGTTGACCTGGGATGCTGTTCCAGGCCGAGTTTTAAGGCCTTTTTAGCTAAATTGATTTTTCCGGTATCGAGGTAATGCAAAATGATATCTTCAAACTCTTCAGAGTCAAAAAACAGCACTTTGTTGGTTTTCAACATCGATTCGAACTTTGATAAGGATAAACTGTTATCTTCTTCTTCGTGGCTCAAATTCATACTCCTTTGTTTTTATTATCCTTCTTAAAGTTACTAAATGTTTCGCTCTAAAAGAATTTATTTTGTATTCTTTTAAACAATTTAATTAACACGTTTTCACGTGTTTTTACTGTTCATTAAGAATCTCATTCATAACTTCAATAATAATGCCACACCCTTTCCTTATTTCATTTTCAGATATGGTTAGCGGCGGCGTAATACGGATGGCACAACCTTCAAACAGCAGCCAGAACAATATTAAGCCCCTTTCATGGCATTTAAGTATCACCTTGTCTGTAATATCAGGCCTTTCCGTCATTGCGGCAAGCATTAAGCCGCGCCCACGTACTTCTTTAATCAGCGGGTGCATCAGCAGCTCACGGAACAGTTTTTCCTTTTGCAGCGCCTGCGCCATTATGTCAGTTTCGGTAATTTCCTGTAATGTGGCAAGGCACGCTGCCGCTATAACAGGATGTCCGCCAAAAGTAGTTATATGCCCCAGTTTTGGGTCGTGGCTTAGTAAATCCATCATTTCTGCCGAGGCGGTAAAAGCGCCCACAGGCATACCGCCACCCATGCCCTTGCCCATAACCACAACATCGGGCACAACATCATAATTCTCAAAACCAAAGAGCTTGCCTGTGCGCCCAAAGCCAGGCTGTATCTCGTCGAGAATCATAACTGTCCCTGTTTCATTGCAGCGCTCGCGCACTTTTTTCAGGAAGTTATTATGCGGCTCTATAAACCCTGCACCGCCCTGTATGGTTTCTAATATAATACCAGCAGTTTTATCGGTAATTTTTTCAAGGTCGGCCTCATTGTTAAAGGTGATAAAATCTACATCGGGCACCAGTGGCCTGAAAATTTGTTTGCGCTCTTCAAAACCCATTACGCTCATACTACCCATAGTATTGCCATGATAAGCATTATAGCAGGAGATAAGCTGGCTGCGGCCTGTAACACGGCGTGCCAGTTTTAATGCGCCCTCTGTAGCCTCGGTACCTGAGTTGGTAAGGTAGGTTTTGCTTAACTGCGGCGGCATGTGCTGCGCCAGCAGCCTGCAAAACTCGGTAGCCGGGTGCTGTGCATATTCGCCATATACCATTACATGGCTGTATTTATCTAACTGGTTAATTATAGCCTGGTTTACGCGCGGGTGCCTGTGGCCCAGACTTGCTGCCGATACACCTGCCACAAAATCGAGGTAGGCGTTATTGGCTGTATCATAAATGTAAGAACCATCAGCATGGGAAACCTCCATTCCCAACGGGTGGGGAGAGGTTTGTGCCTGGTACTTATAAAAATCACGGATCATATAATCTCAGGGTTGCTTATTGTTGCTTTTCCGGTTTCGGGGCCGGCTGTTCTACCGGCTCTAAAGGTTTGGGCTTAGGGTTATTTTTGTCGTAGTCCAGCGTTTCCTGTAAAACTTCCATAGGTTTTACCTCTTCATTTTTAACAGCCCTTGTTTTTTTGAGTATCTCCTCGTGCAGTTGCTGCTCTTCAGGAGGGAAGAGGTCCTCAATACTCCTTATACGTTCGTCTCCGCGCCAGATAAAGCCTCTTAGCTTACGGGCATTCTCAGGAAGCGCATCGGGAGGGTATGAGGTATTATCAGGCCTGTTTATAGAGCGTACAGATGTTATGGCGTTATCTTTAAGCTTAAGGTGTATTTTACTGCTAAGCCCTTTATCTATCCCCACAAGCTCAAGGTCGTCATACATGTAATAAATCTTCTCGGTGTTCTTTATCAGGTCAACCTCATAAAGCTTGTTATCACGGAATTTGCCATATAAATTTTGCCCTTTTACCTGGTTGTACCCGGTGCCCAGAGTATCTTTTTGCACTATAAAAGCATTGTTTAACACCTTGAGTGAATCTATCTGCTCGGTCTGGCTATTCGATATCAGATGGATAACATCACCCGTTAGCTGGCTCTCGCCATTCCAAACCACCGGGCGGCGTATAAGCTGAGTAAGCCCCTTAGCCTCATCTGAATGAATGGAATCACACTTGCCACTCATATCCACTTTATAAAAACGTGCATCATTATAGCCCCTCACAATACGTTGTCCTTCTTTGCCAGTAACTACAATACGCTTGGCGTGTGTGTAAAGTGAATCCTGCTCTACCAGCGTAACAGCCAGGGCGTGTTTGGTTATAAAAAGTGAGTCTTTTTGTTTATAAACTTCGGCATAATGGCCCCGCACGTTGAATTTATTAATGGTATCGGTAACACTTACATTATTGGTAGCCGAAGAAAACTCACGGTTCCTGTCATAATAAATACTGTCGCCTTTAATATACTGGGTATCATATTTTATATATGAATTATCGAGCAGGTGCGCATAATTCTTTTTGGTATCATAAAACCCGTTCTCAGTATAAATGTAGTTTGTTTTCCCTGTTATTGATGATGGCCCGAATACATAGGCATGCCCGGAGTTAGTATAATAATCAAGGTAGTTAGATTTTAATACATACTTAGGGTTGGTAAGTGTAACGGCAGTAAGAAACTGGTATTTCTTTTGGTTTACATAATAACGCCCTGATTTACTCTTTAATGTATTTTCGTTATTTACTATAGTGCCATATGAGTTGTAATAAGCCTGCTGCGCTGCCCTGTCAAAATATACTGTATCAGTCATGAGTCGCATATCAGGAGATCGCATTACCACTTTGCCACTTGCAAAAGCAAAATTCTTATTGCCGTTATATTCAGCATATTCGCTGTTCATGTGCAGGGTGTCGCCCTGCGTTATGCGTACATTACCGAATAACTTGGCGTAGTTTTCCTGTTCAAACAGGTAGGCTTTATTGCAGTATATGTTAGCACCATTATGCTCAAACTGCACATTGCCGATAAATACCACGGCACCCGGCACTTCATTCTCGTCGGCATTCAGGTATTCATTTTTTACCAGCTTTATTTTCTTATCATTTTGGGCAGTCGCGCAAAAGCAGGCTAAGAACAGTAAAGCTGTGTATAATAAGTGCTTTTTCAAATTCTAAAAAATTTAGTGCAAATTTACGTAAAATCAGCTAAAAAGGGGTTCAATCTGTAACGTTGTGTATAAATATATTATTATCTGCTTCTTCAGATATTCAAGTATGATAAGGTAATCGTTAATTATTCCTAAAAAAGTCTTTATATTTATACATCCAAAAAAATATAAACAATTACTTAATATGACTAATTATGATGACAACACCTTACACTGTTAACCCTCCGGGGCAAAAAATTACTATTATATCGGTAAGACCTGCCGGTAAAATAAATTTTGAGAACAAATGCCCCGACATCCCGCTTTCTCCGCTTGTAGAAGCAACCTATTTTACTGAATCTGATGAAATGAGAATAAGTGCGGTAGTGTTTCTTGATGCAGCTATTGTTTCTCCTTCTTTTGAAGTCTTTCAGGAATGCCAGCCCTATGTAGAAGGTGAGCCGCCTGTAAAGTTTTATGTGTGCTATGATCATAAACGAACAATGGCAACAGAATTTAATGCTTATCAGGTAAACTTCTCACTAGATCCTGCTGCTATACACGGTATAGAGGTGAATAAAATTAATGAAATTGAAACTTTTTTATGGGATACCGACCCTAAGGCATCGCGGGGTACTGTAACCAATGTACAGCGTAATTAAGTTAAGCTTTTTTAAAATAAACAGCAGGCACAATGTATAAAATACCATTAAGGATATACTTATTGTATATAACATTTTGCCTGCCTGTTTTGGCTTTTTCGCAGGCAGATACAACTATATCACTGCTTAATAAAACAATAAAGGAAAAGGGCATACAGCATAAACAACAGCCTGACTTTTATAAAGCCCATACTTTTTTCCTTGCGAAAGAATGGGATTCTGTTATGGTCTATTCCATGCGGCAGCTTGAAAAAGACAACAATAAAGAAGTTAAAGATTATTCCTGTTACTTTCGTGCTACGGCTTTTGCAAGGAAAGGGCTTTTAGATGAGGCGTTAAAAGAGTATAATGCTATTAGCAAAGAATTTGATTTTTATTATAAAGTACGGCTCTCTATAGGCGAAATACTGCTGGAGCAGAACAAGTTTAACCTTGCTATACCTTATTTTCAGGAAATTGAAGCACTGCAAGATGCCCCTGCACTTGGTTTTAAAGTGAGCAGCGTGCTGCACAACCTGGGGCTTTGCTACCTGCACCTGGGCAGGTTTAACGAGGCGGAACAATGCCTTTTTAAAGGATTTAAAATGCAGGAGCAGGCAAAAGACACTCTTGCGCTTATTGGCTCTTATATGGATATTGCCACATTATATTATGAACAGTATCAGGATGATAAAGCCATACCCAATTTTATAAAAGCCTATGAGCTTTCTAAAAAGGTAAATGATTTTGCACTTAAGCAAAACGCTGCCCTTAATATGGCAGTGGTGGAAGAGAACCGTGAAAACTATAATCAGGCTATTATATACCGTAAAGAGTATGAAGCATGGCGTGATTCTTTAAACAACCGCAATAAAGTATGGGAGCTTGCAGGCCTTGAGAAAAGGTTTGCCGTTGCCCAAAAGCAAAAAGAGGTAAACCAGCTTATAAGCGAAAACAAAGTTAAGAAGGCAGAGCGCGACAGGCTTGTTTATACATCGGGTATATTATTGGTACTGGTTGCAGTGCTTATTTACTTTTACAGGCAAAAAATAAAAATTAACCGGATAATAGAAGCGCAAAAGGCAAAACTAAATGATCTTAATGCTGCCAAAGACAGGCTTTTTTCTATAGTAAGCCATGACCTGCGCACCTCTGTAAGCGCTTTAAAAAGCAGTAATGCCTCTTTGCTGAGGCATTATGAGAAAAAAGAATATGAAGCGCTTGATAAGCAGCTACATAACAGCAGCGAAATAGCCAACAGCACATATAATTTACTGGATAACCTGCTTAACTGGGCATTGCTGCAAACAAAGCAGTCTTATTTTAATATAGAAGCTTTGCGACTGCTGCTACTGGTAGAGCAGGTGGCTTATAACTATACTGCGATTATGCATGCCAAAGACATACATTTTACTATTGATGTGCCTGCAAGGGCTGTTGTGTTTGCAGACTGCGAGAGCCTGAAGCTGGTATTGCGGAACATACTGGATAACGCCATTAAATACACTGTTGCCGGAGGATTTATAAAAATAGATTCAGAGGTTAAAAAAGATAATAAAGTAAAGCTTAGGATAACGGATACTGGTAAAGGCATGACTGCTGAGGTTATAGAAGAAGTATTAAAAGAATCGGATGTGCTTATTAATAAAAAGAACGGCACAGGAGCCGGTCTCGGGCTTCAGTTATGTAAATCAATACTGCTTAAAAACAACGCGGCTTTAGCTATAGAAAGCGAACCGGGAAAGGGTACTGCCATGATTATCACTTTACAAAAGCCACAAAAAAATGGATAAACTTAAAGTTTTAATAATAGAAGATACACCTGCCGAAAGTGAAAAGCTTTTGGCTGTATTGCAAGCTGACAACTTTGAGGTTGTAGGTGTTGCTGCCTCGTTTAAAGATGCATTAGCTTTATATTATTCAGTTGAGCCTGATATTGCTATTGTAGATATATTCCTTAATGGCAACCCCGAGGGCATCACATTTGCCGAAGCCATCAGTGCTGTGCCGGGAGCCGTAAAACCCTTTATTTTTTTAACAAGTTCTAATGACAGGCAAATATTTGAAAGGGCAAAGCTAACCCACCCGTTTAGTTTTCTGCTGAAACCCTTTAATGAACTTGAAGTACTGTACGCCATAGAAATGGCAATCGAAAAATTTTACGGCCAACATGAGGTTACTGAAGAAGAAACAAATACAACGGTAAGCCAGGAGTATTTGTTTATAAAGAAAAATAAGTCGCTTAAAAAAGTAGCAATAGCAGATATTGTATATATAGAAGTAGAAGAGCGGTACTGTAATGTGATTACACAGCAGGAAAAATTTGTGGTAATGATGTCATTAAACCGCATAGCTGAATATTTAAATCCTGCGGTGTTTTTTAAAACCCACAGGAATTTTATTATCAATATCAGTCACGCTTTAGAAATAATGCCTTCAGACAATCTTATACTAATGCAGGGAGGGTATAAAGTTATACTCAGCGATAAGTATAAGGACTTTCTTAAAGACACCATTATCTTTAAATAACCTGACTTTAGCCCATACAAAAAGCTGCCTTTATTAACAGGTGGCTTTTTTTATGCCTGTAAATATCGGTTTCATGACAAGGTATTGCTGCTTCGTGGCATTTTTCTACTATATGGCTTTTTTGAAGTATAAATTTACATCAATAAAGCAGTAAAAATGGCCATTTTAACCTGTTAAACCAATTATTTAAAAACGGAGGAAACCGAAAATCCATCTTAAAAACAGAGTAGGTAACAACTATAAAAATTACAATTTATGAAAGCTTTAAAAGTAGAAAACGGAGCAGTTTACAACGATTTTGATTATGCAACTGCAGCACAGTGGTGTACACCTTCAGTATTAGGATGCAGCGCCTGTATAGGTGCAAGCGCACAGGGAGGTATTGTTACACTAACCATTACATTTAACACGCCGTTTGGCAACTGGACAAAAAGTTTCCAGTTTGATACCAATACCAGCTTTACCTGGCAGCCAATACCAAGGGTTAAACTGGTTATCGCCATCGCTAACCTTACAGAGGCTAATAATACAGTAAGCTTTGATCTTAGCGGGCAAATATGTGTAGATGTGCCTTTCTTGGGCTGGAAATGTGTTGGCCTGTCACACCACTTTGATATACCACTACCGTTTGCGGCAGATGCTTTGCATGCCAGCAAGCTTGACGACAACCAGTTCGCTGCATTACTTGCGCTGCATGCCAGTGGTGCTATGAATAGCTGTAACTGTAATCACTAAAAAATATTTCCCCTGCTGCTGTAGGGGAAGCTTAATAAACTTTAATAACGTTAAACTAAAAAATTACTTATCATGTTTAAAAAAAATAACTTAGAAGTATCGGCACAGTCAATGAACTTGCTGATTGTGATAGATACAGAATATGTAAAGGCTAATTACCCAAGCCCAAGCCAGGATCCTAACAATCCTACCGGAATAGACCATAACAGCCAGTTTATGATATGCACCGGTACACGCGGTGTAATCAGCGGGCAGGGTACTGCTGACCTGAACTTTAAAGCCAACCCGGGCGATTATCTTTCTGTATTCGGGCAGTCTATTTATGCCAATGCTGATGATGCGGTAATAATATATGGCCTTAAGTACTGGAACGGCGACCAGGTGTTTAATAACTTTCAGGTAGATACCGTTTCTCGCACAAATGTAGTGTTTCCTAATACCGGTACTGCAAACGGGTTGCCTGCATTAACAGGCCCAGCCAGTTTTATTTCGCTTGACTCAAGGGTAAGCAAGCAGGGTACAGAAAACTTTTATGTGCTTTTTGGCCTTTACACGCTTGCCGCTGACGGTGAAACGCAGCAACTTTACGGATACTTTTACTGGGATCCTACCATAACTGTTTCATAACAGTAACTAACCTAAACTAAACCTGTTTAACAAAAAAGCCGCACTTTAATGTGCGGCTTTTTACTATTTCATTATTGTCTGTTTCCTGTCCGGCCCTACAGATATTACTTTAATAGGCACTTCCAGTTCTTTCTCAATAAACTCAATATATTCTTTAAGTTCCTGCGGTAGTTCGTCATAAGTACTCATACCGGTAAGGTCGGCTTCCCAACCTTTTTTCTCTACATATACAGGGGTAACATTTTCAGGTTCTATGTTATAAGGCAGGTGGTTTATCTTTTCTCCCTTATACTCATAAGCTGTACAAACCTTAAGTGTTTCAAATCCTGACAGTACATCGCCCTTCATCATATAAAGCTGTGTAACACCATTAACCTGAACGGCATATTTAAGCGCAACAAGGTCTAACCAGCCGCAGCGCCTTGCCCTGCCCGTAACAGAGCCAAACTCATTACCCACTTTAGCCATAGTTGCCCCAACTTCGTCAAAAAGTTCGGTAGGGAAGGGGCCACTGCCCACACGGGTAGTATAAGCCTTAAATATACCAAAAACCTCTTTTACCCTGTTTGGTGCAATACCCAAACCTGTACAGGCTCCTGCCGCAGTAGTGTTAGATGAGGTTACAAAGGGGTACGTACCAAAATCTATATCCAGCAATGAGCCCTGTGCGCCCTCTGCAAGTATAGATTTGCCTTCTTTCATGGCTTTGTTAAGGTATTCTTCACTGTCTATAAAAGTAAGTTCCTTTAAAACCTCAACGGCTGTAAAAAACTCCTCTTCAAGCTCTTTAAGGTCATATTGCAGGTCCACATTATAAAAGTCGATCATTGCCTGGTGCTTATCTGCAAGAGCACGGTAACGCTCTTTAAAATCGTCCATTTCAATATCGCCCACACGGATACCGTTTCTGCCGGTTTTATCCATATAAGTCGGGCCAATCCCTTTTAATGTAGAGCCTATTTTAGCTTTGCCTTTGCTCGCTTCAGATGCTGCATCCAAAAGGCGGTGTGTAGGCAGTATAAGGTGTGCCTTGCGCGATATCAGCAGCCTTGTTTTAACATCAATATTAAATTTTTCGAGGCCCTCCAGTTCTTTCTGAAAAACCACAGGGTCCATCACCACGCCGTTGCCAATAATATTTACCGAATTTTTATGGAATATGCCCGAAGGTACTGTGCGCAGCACATGCTTAATACCGTCAAACTCTAAAGTGTGCCCGGCGTTGGGCCCACCCTGAAAACGGGCAATGATATCATATTTAGATGTAAGTACGTCAACGATCTTTCCTTTTCCTTCGTCGCCCCACTGTAAGCCAAGCAGCAAATCTACTGTCATTTGTTGTATTGTTGTTTTGTGTTATGTAGTTTATATAATTCCTTAAAAACAAAAACCAATCCTTGTTTAGGGTTGGTTTGGTGTTGCTGCAATCAGCTATATTTTAATTTTCGGGTGCAGGCTGTTGTTTCTTCTGCCCGTACAGGTATAGTGAGTGGTTGTGTATCTCTATACCGAATATTTCTTCTATCGTCTTTTTAATGGACTGTATACGCGGGTCGCAAAACTCTATCACCTCGCCGGTATCGGTCATAATGATATGGTCGTGCTGCTTGTCGAAATATGATTTTTCATAATGCGACTGGTTTTGCCCGAACTGGTGGCGGCGCACCAGGCCGCAATCCAGCAGCAGCTCTATTGTGTTATACAGCGTGGCACGGCTAACACGATAGTTCTTGTTCTTCATCTTTATATAGAGCGACTCAATATCAAAATGTTCCTGGCTGTTATATATTTCCTGGAGTATGGCATAGCGTTCAGGAGTTTTCCTGTGGCCCTTGTCTTCCAGAAATTTGGTGAAGACATTTTTTACAATATCCTGATTTTTATTATTATCCATTTGCCTGTCTGTCAAAATGCAAAGATAATCTATTTTTTCCTGAACATAAAGTTTTAGTTACGCATTCGCTATCCGTGTTACTTTATCTATCCCGTCTATCTTTTTAATGTTGTCGATAAGTTTTTTCAGGATGGTGTTGTTTTGCACCACTACCGTTACCTGCCCGTTAAAAACCCCTGCATTACCGTTAAGGCTTATGCTTTGTATGTTTACATTCATATTGTTACTTATTACCTTGGTAAGCTCATTAGTAAGCCCCAATGTATCCATACCCGTAATTTTAAGGGTAGCCTTAAATTCTTCCTGAGATGAGTCGATCCATTTGGCAGGTATTATGCGATAGGCATAATTGCTTTGCAGCCTTATCGCATTAGGACAATCTTTTTTATGGACTTTAATACCTTCATTTATAGTAATAAAACCAAACACATCATCACCCGGTATAGGGTTACAGCAGTTAGCCAGTTTATAATCGAGCTTATCTTCATTCTTACCGAAAACAAGCAGGTCATAATTTCGGCTTATCTCATCTTTATGAATTTGTTCCTGTGAAACCTGCGGCGAACGCTTGATACGGTTTTTAAAGAAGTTCATTAGTGTGTTGCCCTTCATAGCCGCAAAATCCTTAAGCTGCTGGTTATCTATAGTGCCAACGCCAACGCGGTAAAACAGGTCGAGGCTTGTTTTTAGCTTAAAGTAGCTTACAAGCTCATTAACGGTAGATTCGTTTAGCGTAACCTTTAAATGACGTAGCTTACGGGTAAGCAGTTCTTTACCTTCTTCGGCTATTTTTTTGGTGTTTTCGTTAAGGACATTCTTTATTTTGTTGCGCGCACGGGATGTAGTTACATAGTCGAGCCAGTGCGAGTTTGGTTTTTGGTTGGCCGAGGTTATAACCTCTACCTGGTCGCCGCTGTTAAGCACATGGTTAAGCGGTACCAGCTTTCCGTTTACACGTGTACCGCGTGTATGCACCCCAATTTCTGAGTGTATGCTAAAAGCAAAATCTAAAGAGGTGGCACCTTTGGGCAACGATTTTATCTCACCTTTAGGGGTAAAAACATAAATTTCTTTGCTGTACAGGTTCAGCTTAAAGTCTTCTACAAAATCTACCGCATTGCCCGATGTATTCTCTAATGCTTCTTTAAGCAGGTTAAGCCATGTTTCAAGCCCATGCTCTTCGCTGCTTCCCTGTTTGTATTTATAGTGCGCTGCATAGCCTTTTTCGGCTACCTCGTCCATCCTTTCACTGCGCACCTGTATTTCTACCCAACGCCCTTTAGGGCCCATTACGGTAATGTGCAGCGCCTCATATCCTGTAGATTTTGGCGAAGATATCCAGTCGCGCAGCCTGCTCGGGCTTGGGCGGTAATGGTCGGTTACAATAGAATATATTTTCCAGGCCAGGAATTTCTCGTCATTCTGGTTTGCTTTATAGATGATGCGCAGTGCAAACTTATCATACACCTCTTCAAAGCTTACACCCTGGTTCAGCATTTTGCGGCGTATGGAATAGATAGATTTCGGCCTGCCTTTAATAGTATATTCTATCCCTTCGGCATCCAGCGATTTCTGTAGTACGTCCGATATGGATTTTATATAGGCATCCTGCTCTTCTTTACTTTCTTTAATTTTGCTTACTATGCCATGGTAAACATCAGGCTCGGTATATTTAAGCCCTAAGTCCTCAAGCTGGTTTTTTATGTTGTAAAGCCCCAGCCTGTGCGCAAGTGGTGCATATATGTATAACGTTTCAGATGCTATTTTGGCCTGCTTATAATCAGCCATAGAGTCCATCGTCTGCATGTTGTGCAGCCTGTCGGCAATCTTGATAAGTATAACCCTTACATCATCATTAAGTGTAAGCAGCATCTTGCGGAAATTCTCCGCCTGCATGGATATCTCCTGGTCTGTTTTTACCTGTGCTATTTTGGTTAACCCCTCTACAATCTGGGCTATTTTAGGGTTAAACATATTTTCTATATCCTCAACCGTTAGCTCGGTATCTTCAACTACGTCATGCAAAAGCGCCGAAGCGATAGACGTTGCACCCAGGCCAATTTCTGAGGCTACGATTTTTGCGACGGCAATAGGGTGGAAGATGTAGGCTTCTCCCGATTTTCTCCGTTGTTCTTTATGTGCATCAACAGCAACATCAAAAGCTTTTCGTATCAGCTTTTTGTCTTCTTCGGTAAGTGTCTGGTAACTGATGCGGAGTAACTCCTTATATTCTTTGGCTATTGCCTTGTTTTCCTGCTCAAGATCTATCTCTGTCATACAACTGTTTAGTATAGCCTAAAGTTACAGAAAAGATTTGTTATTAACAATATGCAGAAAGCCAATATTAACTCCAATGACAAACAAAAAAAGGCGGAAGCTTTATGCTCCCGCCTTTAGTAAACCCACAAAAAATTAAACATTAACGTAACCCGCCTGCAGCATTAATCCTTTCACCGGTTATCCATGCAGCATCATCGCTTGCAAGGAACGCCACCGCCCCGGCAATATCTTCAGGATATCCCACGCGGCCCAGTGGTGTGGCAGCAACAATATTTTTCTCCATATCGCTGCCTTTAATACCCGCAGCGTCTCCTCCTTCGGTACGGGTAAGCCCGGGCGATACCGTATTTACACGAATGTTTTTTGGAGCAAGTTCTGCCGCAAGGCCGCGCGTAAGTGTATCTAATGCGCCTTTTGTAGCCGAATATACGGCTGTGCCGGCGCTCGGGCTAACGGCAATTACAGAACTAATATTAATGATACTGCCACCCTCTGCCGGGAAATATTTTAAGGCTTCCTTAGCAGTAAGTATCGGGCCGAGCACATTAATACCAAACTGCCTGTTGTATTCGTCTATAGTAATTTCTTCAAGCATCTGGAAACCATATACACCGGCATTATTTACCAGTATATCGATTTTGCCGAATGCATTTGCTGTTTCGCTGAATAGGCGCACCACGTCTTCTGCGTTAGCCACGCTTCCCTGCACTGCAATTGCGGTTCCGCCGTCGGCTTGTATATCCCTTACTGTTTTTTCGGCTCCTGCCTTATCAGAGGCATAATTTACAGCCACAGTAGCACCATGCGCAGCAAGTTTTTTTGCTATTGCAACACCTATTCCTTTAGAAGCGCCGGTTACCACCGCCACTTTACCTTTTAGATTTGAATTCATATTTATATATTTAAATTTTTAGATGTTTTTAATTTGAGATTTATATATCTCAGATTGCTGGTACAATATTACGAAAAAAATAAATACATTGAAATATTTCGATATGTTTTTTACTGCGCGAAAGCTGAAAGGTAGTTTATATAGTCAGTAAAAACTTTATCGTCAATAGAATAGCGCATTTCCCTGCCTTCTTTTTCGGGTATAACAAGACCTGCATCTATAAGCTGCTTAAGGTGGTGCGAAACAGATGGCTGAGCAAGGTCTATCATTTCTCTTATGCAGGCACACGCCATGCACTTGTTCTTCTTTATCTCCTGTAAGATCTTTAGCCGGTGGGGGTCGCCCAGGGCTTTAGATATGCGCTCAAATTCTTTTGCCGTCATAGTATTGAAAAATGCAAATTTATCAATAAATAACCACAGCTAAAAATAACTTAACATTTGGTTTATGTTCAGAGGATACTAAAAGCAATATAAAAAGCACTCAAAAGTTTCGAGCTTACCTTCTTTAAAATACAGCCGCCATTCGTAAAGCGCATTTTCATCTTTCGGGAAAAAAGTAATGATCTGCCCGGCTTCGCCGTTTTCATCTACATACTCTTCTGCCATACCTGCTGCTATGGGATACACCTTTTTAAAATATTTAAAAGTTGTGGTGTGGTCGAACCAGTCATTTTTAAACTGGATGTACATATTGCGCCTGCGGCTGAAATCGATACTCCGGAATTGAAGCGTATCGTTTACTATTTCATACCGCGCCCCTTTATAGTCTGCTACTGTAACACTATTTCCGGTAGAGCAGCTTTCACCGGGCATAGGGTCAGTAACTTCATAATCACCACTGTATTTTTTATCGAAATCCTTTTTAGATATGGTAAGCGGTATCTTTTGGTTTATACTTAAATCTTCCCATGACATATACTCGTTTTTCTGTGCTGTTGCACAGAGTGTAAAAAGCAATATAAATACGGTTAGTAGCTTCATGGGGATTTTTTTGTTCAGCCTAAATTAAATAATTTATCTTAAACTGCATCAGCTTTATCGGTTTGCATTGCTACAGCAGGCGATAGCGCGGCCTGATAGTCGAGAAAATCTTTCTTAGCGGCAAACTGCATGTTAGAAAGTGCCACACTAAAATTGTTCAGGGTATTAAAAAAGATAGTTAAAGCGGCCTCGTTAAACATATCATATTCAAAATACACCCATTCCTGCGAAAGGTATTTTTCAAAAGCATCTTTGCTGTTTACGTTTACATGCTCATAAAAAGGTTTTTCAGCTATTTGCTTTACGGCTTCTTTAAATGGTTTTTCGGAGTTGTAAAGCTTCTGCATTTTTGCGGGTATGGTATCTGCCTCATTACTTGAATTTAAAAATGCAGTGGCATCGTGCAGTGGCACAAGTGTTTTTGCTAATGTATCCGAATCCTGCATTGTTTTCAGGTAAGCCTCATATTTATTCTTATACTCGTCCTGTTTTCCATGCTTTACAGCAAGATGGTAGTAATAGCCAAATATTTTTGTTTCGTTGGCGGTAATGTTATTCCTGTAATCAGTAAGCTTTATATTTAGGGTTTCAAGCAACGTCCTGGTGTCTTTTGCCTTGTAGCGGTTACCGTCATAGTCATACGTTTTTACCGGTGTACCACCGGCAGCTATCTGGTTTAGTATGGCAATATCACCTTCAAGGCCTATGCATTCATTAACACTGCTTATACTGTTCTCACCAAACAGCTCTTCTTCTGTTACATGCTCTTCTCCTGCAAGCGACTCTAAAGCCACAATGCCCAGATTAAGCTCATCATAAAAGCCGTTATACTTTTTGTTGAAAGTATATTTGGCTATGCCCTCATTATATTCACTCCTGAAATGCTCTTCGATATGGGTGGTTGTGTTGCCGGGGTAATAAACATTAGAGAAGAGCTTTTCGGTAACCATCCGTTGTGTGGCTTCCTTATCCGTAAACAAAGTCAGCGCATTAGCATTATCCGTGTCAGGCTTTACAATATTAAGGCTGTCAAGGCGTGCCACCCTGTCGGCATCACTCGGGTGTGACGACCACTGGTCGTCAAACTCCAGCTTAGATTTATTGAGTTTCTTAATATCAGATACTGCTATATGGGGCAAACCGTGCCTTACAGGCAGTTGCAGGTTGTGTATTACCCTTTCAATCACTATGTGCTGTTGCGGATAGATGTTGACAGGCTTTTGGTTATCGCGAATTTTTTCTCCGTAAAAGTTGAGCACGCTGTTGTATGCACTGTCCGAAAGGCCTGCACGCAATAATGATGTTGCAAGCGCCTGAGAGCCTGCAACGTTTGCCGCAACTTCATCGGCATGAAATTCCATTTCGCGCGAAAGGGCTAAGTAATTTATATTTAACACTTGATAAACCTGCTTAAGTACCCACTGTATGCCTGTTACTACTGTAACACCAATTGCCACAAAAATTGCAAAGAACCCACTAAAGCTTGCCCAACGGCTTATTGCTTTGCTGTACCCGGTATTTTCAAAAAGCATGTTGTGGATAATGCGGTTTACATTGTGCACATAGCTGCCCACCTTCATGCTGCGCTGAGAAAAGTGCCCGAATTCATGTGCAAGGATGCCTTTAAACTCATCTACAGTAGTGGTATTCATTAGCCCTATGCCTATCATCAGGTTTTTGCGTACGGGCAGGAACATGCTCCAAAACCCTGAACTGTAAAATACAGCCGCATTTACATTGGGTGTAAGGTAAACATGTTTAGGAAACTGCGTTCCTGTCTGCATAACAATATCTTCTATCAGTGCAAAGATTTTAGGTTCCTGCTCGCGGGTTATTTCAGTAAGGTCATCCCTGCTTTCTTTAGAGGAAGATACTACGAACTTAAGCAGGAAAAAGAGTACCAGCAAACCAAGGCTCATAACACCGATACCAAGCATAAGAGTGATACCGTGGCGCCCACTTACAATAATATAAAAGCCGGCATAAGCGCAAGCAACGGTTAATGCCACTGCCATTGCAATAAGTATAATATAGGATATAACAAAAAGTATAACAGATAAAATAGCCTTTGTAGCTTTCTGTTTAAAATCTTTAGAGACGGTAACCTGGTTCATTGTTTATGGTAAATTAAATCCTCTTTGTCTTTTTGCTTCGAAAATAAGTATTGCAGCCGCCACCGAAACGTTCATCGAGTCGATTTCGCCATGCATGGGTATAATGATATTTTGCTTTGCGGCATCGCGCCATTGCTGTGTTAATCCTGCATCTTCGGTGCCAACCACAAGTGCGGTGGGCTGTGTGTAATCCTGCGTGTGGTAGCTTACGGAATTTTGAAGCGTAGCGCTGTAAATGCTGATGCCTTTCTTATTAAGATAAGCTACAACCTCTTGTGTAGTGCCTGTAGCAACGGTATTGGTAAAAAGGCAACCCACACCCGAACGTATAATATTAGGACTGTACAGGTCGCTTTTTGGGTTGGCTATAATAACAGCATCAAGCCCTGCGGCATCAGCAGTGCGGAGTAAGGCACCTATATTACCGGGTTTTTCAGGCGCTTCAGTTACCAGTAGTAAGGGGTTCTCTCCCAATACAAGCTTTTCAAGCGAATGATCTTTTAAAGCCGCTACTGCCATAAGGCCTTCGGTACTGTCGCGGTAAGCCAGTTTTTGGTAAACTTCTTTTGTTATTCCTATCAGTTCTGCCTGTGTACCTGCCAGTTCCCGTACCTGATTTTCTGTTAGCAGTTCCGGTACAAAAAGCAAGGTTTGTATAGTATAGCCGCCCTTGCGTGCCAGCATTACCTCACGCCGGCCTTCTATTAAAAAAGTGCCGCTTTGCCTGCGTGCTTTTGCTTTTTCCTGCAGTTGCACCAACGATTTTATAAATGGGTTCTGTATGCTGCTTATCTGTTTCATGGCAATCTATAAAATTCCGCGCGCCTTAATTTCAAGATACTTATTAATACTCTCTATAGTCAGGTTCTCGGGTTTTGTTAGCACTGAGTAAATACCATATTTGCGGAGCTCATTTACAATAAGCCTTTTCTCAAACGCAAATTTTTCGGCAATCACCTGGTCATAAACTTCTTTTATAGAATCAGCTTTTTTATGGATAAAAGCATCAAGCTCTGTATTTTCGAAAAACACCACCACAAGCAGGTGGTTTTTAGCAATGCCTTTAAGATAGGGCAGTTGCCTGTTTAAACCATCCAGCGTTTCGAAGTTGGTATAGAGCAAGATCAGGCTGCGCTGGGTTATATTCTTTTTAATATCAGCATAAAGCCTGCTGTAATCACTTTCAAAGAAATCGGTTTTAATGTTATACAGGCTTTCCAGTATGCGCTGCATCTGAGAAGTACGCCTCTCGGCTGCCACCCTGTTTTCTACACGCTTGCTAAAAGCAAGCATACCGGCTTTATCCTGTTTTTTTAAAATTACATTACTCAGCACAAGCGTAGCGTTTATCGCATAATCTAAAAGGCTCAGCCCTTCAAAAGGCATTTTCATTACACGCCCTTTATCTATAACCATATACACATTCTGCGAGCGCTCATCCTGAAACTGGTTTACCATCAGCTCATTTTTCTTAGCTGTGGCCTTCCAGTTTATAGTGCGGATGTCATCTCCCGAAACATATTCTTTTATCTGCTCAAACTCCATGGTATGCCCAATACGCCTGATTTTTTTGAGGCCATACTGAAAAAGCCTGTTCGAAAAAGCCATCAGGTCATACTTTCGTAACTGGATATAAGAAGGATAGGTAGGCACCATTTGCCCCTCACCAAACGCGTACCTGCGCGACACAAGGTGCAATGGCGAAGAAACATAAATGTTTAGCTTACCGAAATAATATTCGCCCCTTTCAACAGGGCGCAGGCTGTATTCAAAAGTGTCTGTTGCTCCTGCTTTCAGGTGCCTTTTAATACTGAAATTACGCATCTGGAACTGTACGGGTACCTCATCTATAACCTTCAGGTTTACCGGAAAGCCGTAGCTGCTTTCGGCCTTTACCTGTACAGGGTTTTGGTCTCCGTTAGAAAATTTTTCGGGTGCCGTACGCTGTGCCTTAAAGCGCTCATTACCTGCAAAAAGCAGCAGTATGTCTATAAGCGTAAAGGCAGCCAGTATGTATAGCAGCAGCCATAATGCATTATAGAAAGCAGGGAAAAAATAAGCAATAATAAATCCCGCTATAATGCCGCAAAGCACATAGAAAAAGAAATTGGTTAGGTATAAGCTCCTGAAAAACTTCATTAGCGCGGTATTTCTACAGTATCAATTATCTGCTTTATAATTTCCTGGCTGGTAAGGCCCTCCATTTCACGTTCCGGTGCTACCACAACACGGTGCTGCAATACAGGCACTGCTGCTTCTTTAATATCTTCTGGGGTTACAAAGTCCCTGCCCCTTAATGCCGCATAGCCTTTTGCCGCGTTTAGTATAGCAATAGAAGCACGCGGAGAAGCACCCAGGTACAGGAATGCATTTTCACGCGTATTGGTTACTATGCGGGCGATATACTGTATCAGCTGCGGCTCTACGACAATGTGCTTAACCAGTGCCTGGTACTTAACTATCTGTTCGCTGTTCAGTATGGGCTTAATATTTTCGAGCTTGCTGCGTTCCTGCAATGCATTTTCGCGTTGCAGTATGGATATTTCCTCCTCAAGGTTAGGATACTCAATGGTAATTTTAAAAAGGAAACGGTCTAACTGTGCTTCCGGCAGCCTGTAAGTACCTTCCTGCTCAATTGGGTTTTGCGTGGCAATGGTAAGGAAAGGGGCTTCCATCTCGTAGCAGGTACCCTCTACGGTTATCTGCCTTTCTTCCATTACTTCAAACAGTGCAGCCTGGGTTTTTGCAGGCGCACGGTTAATCTCGTCAATCAGTACAAAATTGGAGAAAATAGGGCCTTTTTTAAAATCAAATGTTGACTTGGAAAGGTCAAATACCGATGTACCCAGGATATCCGAAGGCATTAAATCGGGCGTAAACTGTATCCTGCTAAAATCCAGCGACAATGTCTTTGCAAGGAGTTTTGCCGTTATGGTTTTTGCCACGCCGGGAACACCCTCAAGCAATACATGCCCGTTTGCCAGTATGGCAACAAGCAGCCTGTCTATCATTTTTTGCTGACCCACAATAACAGTGCTTATTTCCTGCCTTATAGCTTCTATGCCCTGCTGCAGTTCGGCAAGGTCGAGGCGCGACTCAAAGTTAATATTTTCGTCATTGCCTGTAACAGCTTCACCTCCGGTGTTTTCAGGCTGTTGTGGTATCGGGTCGTTATATCCGTTTGTTTCAGGATTGTTATTTTCAAATTCTGTCATAACCTCAGTTTTTCAATTGCTTTGTTAATTTCTATTACATCAGCCTCAGTACTTGCAAACTGCCGGCGGTGTTTCTTTATTAAATTAATAATTTTCTCAATGTCCTCTAATGGTTTGCCCGACTTAAGGTGCAGCTTTTCAGCAAATGCATCATCAAGCGAATAAGTATCTATAAGGTATTCATTGCGTATCTTCTCAAGAAAATAGATAATTTTTTTATCTATAATGTTGCGGTGGTCTTTTTCCTGGTAGTACAGGTTACCTATTGTTTTTGTAAAATCTATCGTGGTGTTTTTAAGCGGCTCTGTTTCGGGCACTATGCGTTGCTTTCTTTTGGCGTTAAAGAACATAAAGATAATAAGGCTCCAGAAGGCAACCCAGAAAGCCGCATGCAGCGCAGGCTGGTTTAATATGTAACGCAGTGGCGAACCCGATATACGTTCGTTTAAGTTACTGCCGGTGTTCCAGTACACATCTGCCTCCGGCATATAAGACAATATATCCTGTGCATATTTATAATGGTCGTCTTTCAGCAGGTGGAAATTACTGAAAGCGGCAGGCTGTGTGTGCAGTAAAAAATTACCATCGCCAAACGGCACGCTTATATAGTTAACCTGTTTCTGATCAATGATTTCCTGATAGCCTAAAACAGTTGTAGCGGCAGTGTCTATTGATTTAAAATAAACAGGCGATGCTCCTTCTTTTAAATAATATTTGCCAGCCTTTGCCGTGTTAATGTAAGTTGAAATTGAATCTGTTAAATAATAAACAGATTGTGTTTCAACTTTCAGCGTATCTAAAATTTTTTGCGGGAACTCATGCATGCTCAGAAAAACCGTGTTGCCATGTTCTGCAAAATAGATTAGTTCCATTGCCGATTCTGCATCCAGATTGTTAAGGGCAGAAATAGCTATAAAAGAGCCGTGTGCAGTATATTCTTTTGTTTCATAATCATACTGCCCATCAAAATACTCGTATGGCGTAATATTGAATTTATTTACATCATGCCCGTCAAAAAGGGCAGGCAACTCTTTATCAAACACAAACAGGCCGAAAGGTATTTTATCATTTGGGTCATAAGTTTGTGACCAGTCAACAGGTTTTGGGCGGGTTGCATCAATAATTATTATTATCGCGAGCACGACTACAATTAATACAACATAAATACTGACTTTCCTGTTCATCTTTATATTGTATTTATAGTTTTACGGAACGCTTTCTCCGCTTTAATAAATGCAGTTTCATCTATAGGGAATTCTCCATACCAACTGTAATCATATAGGTAGGAAAGGTACTCAAACTCCTTTCTCAGGCTGCTGTCTTTAATTTCATAGGCATACTCAGAGTTGGTCTTATCCCAGTGCCAGTTTATTATTTCTTTTACCGACATTTTTTTAAGCAGCCACAGGTAATAATAGCGTATGGCAAGGCGGTAGTTGGCAGACTGGCGTGTTTCTTCTATCAGTGAAGGGAAATCCATCTGTCGGATATCTTCTTCAGTAAGGTCATGTGTGGCTATATTCTTAGCTGACCTACCAAATATCCATCCGCTTTCTTTGTTAAGAACGGCTTTTACAATCATATATACCGCAAAAAGCACTATACCCCCTGCAAGTAAATAACCGAGGTACGACATAATACCTGAATTGGCACCTTCTTCACCGGCTCCGAAAAGATCGCGTAAAAATTTGCCAACTGCTTCCCAAAAGCGATCCCATGCCGATTTAGCCCTTGTTTTGGTTTCATACCTAAACTCGCCATCGCTATAGGTATCTTTAAAATCATCATTAAAGCTTCGCGGGGTAAAAGCGGGAGGTGAAGCCACAGCAGCACTATCGGCTGCTACTGCAGTATAGGTTGCAACAGAGTCGGCAACCTGTAATTGTGGCGAAGGATATGCGGTAGCTGCAAATAGCAGCAGTATATATATAAAATATTTATTCAATGTCTGTTCCTATTAGGTCAATGTCAGAGTGCAGCGAGTTATTCTCTATATTTTCCCTGCTGCTGTAATATATCATTCCCTGGTTTATTAAAAGCACATTGGTAAGCAGGTAACCCACCACCGACGATATAAGAAAGGAAACCAGCATCAGCACACCTAAAGTTGACAGTGCATCAGTCTGGTCTTCCGGCCCCTGTACTTCTGTAAGGGTAAGAAAACCACCAATTATATATGGGATGAGCGATGTTATGGTTTGTACCACATAAAGAATTATAATAAATATTGCGGTAGAGCCTGTGTGTGCCCAAAAGTTAGAAAACACATTATTATAGCCATTTCTCATGGCGGTAAAAAAGCCGTTGTTATTGTTAAGATAGTCATAGAACGACTGCAACACCCAGCAACTCATAAAAGCAAAAACAAACAATGCAACAGGTATGCCTATAAGTATCATTATCAGTAACACGCAAATAACACCCAGTATAGCTGCTATAGGTAAAAATGTAATTAGTGAAAGCAGTGAGAAGATAATGACCTTACCAAAACTTTTTTTAATGCCGCTAACAAGCTCACCTGTTGTGGGAGAGGGTTTTGTTTCCATAATACGCAGGTAAACCACCGGGAAGGCATAGTTTATAGCGCTTAATACCAAGATAAGGATACCGCAAAAAATAGCTGCAGCTATAAAAAAGCCAGTATTGTCGTAAAAATAGCTTTCCAGTAACTGATCCTGCTGCGGGTTGGTAAACCTTGTAAAGAGCCCTTCAAAAAATACCTTGGCACCCAGGTAAACAAGCACGATAAGCACCAGCAAAAAGCCGCCGGCAATTTTTATGTAATTGCTAAAGTAGTTTTTACCTGTAACCCTGAAAAAACTAAAGGTGTCATTAAAAATACTATTAAAATTCCTCTTTTTAAATAGCTGGAACATTAGCTTTCATTTTTTTATTTACCCGGAAAGGATATATCAGGAAATACCAGGATATAACCGAGAGTGTAAACAATATTATAAATATATTAAGTGCCCGTGGCATATCCAGCGAGTAGCGCGTAACAAAGCCTTCCAGCATGCCGGCGGCAAATGTAAAGGGCATTGTGCTCAGTACTATTTTTACACCGTCTTTAAATCCGGTTTTTAATGAGGCAGTGCGTGAGTAGGTTTTAGGAAATAATATAGATGCCCCTAATACAAAACCTGCCGCCGCTTCTATCACTATGGCAAATATTTCCATTGCGCCGTGTATCCAAATACCGCGAACACTTTCCCAAAACACATCCTGCTCATAAAAGAAATACTGGAATGAACCCAGCATAATGCAGTTTTGCAGCAATATATAGCCCGTACCAAATCCTGCAAAAATACCTGCCGCAAAAGACAACAGCCCAACCTTTAGGTTATTTAGTGTTATACCTATGGCGCTGCCCCAGTTGCTGCCGCTTTTATATACGGCAACCGGGTTTCCTTCTTTAATGTTTTCGAGTGTCATGTTTACGTAATAATCACCCATGATAAGCCTTACGAAAGAGCCATCGTTAGCGGCAGATACTGCCCCTATGGCCGTAAACAAAAAGAAAAGAATAAACGCATAAAGTACATAGCGCCTGTTGCGGTACACAATAAGCGGGGCTTCGGTTTTAAAGAAATGCACCAGCCTGTTGGTCTCTTCACGTTTGGTTTTATAGATTTTCTGGTATATGACAGAAGCAAGATGATTAAGATAGGTAACTGTCTTGCTTTTAGGGTAATAGGTCTGTGCGTATGATAGGTCGTTTACCAGATGGATGTAGAGGCTGGCAAGCTCATCCGGTTTTTTTTTAGTTTTACCGAAAATAGCCTGCTCAAATTCAAGCCATTTTTCTTTATTTTGTTTTATAAACGCAGCTTCTCTCATACAAAGGCTAAAATATAAAATATGTCAGAACTATCAATAACCACCACACAAAATGTTAATATAAATTTTAATGCGGCAACCGTAGGAGAACGCATTCTTGCCTACCTGCTCGATCTGGTTATCTGGATAGCCTACTGTGTTATAATATACGGAGTACTTTTCAGGGTTACGGGACTTAATGATCTTTTAAATGAAATGGATACATGGTCGGCCAGAGCTATTTCACTTATTTTTTACCTGCCTGTAATGTTTTATACCCTTGTGCTGGAAAGCCTTATGGAAGGGCAAACGCTTGGCAAGCGCATCATGAAAATTAAAGTGATAAAGATAGACGGTTACCAGGCCGGGTTTGGCGACTACCTGATCCGTTGGATTTTCAGGTTGGTAGAGGTTACGTTCCCATTGTCTTTTGTTGCTGTTATAGCCATGATGGTTAATAAAAAATCGCAGCGCCTGGGCGATATGGCAGCCGGTACAGCCGTAATAAGCCTTAAAAATAATATTAACATTAACCATACCATACTGCGTGAGCTTGACGACCGCTATATTCCGGTTTACCCGATGGTTATAAAGCTGAGTGATAATGATATGCGGATTATTAAGGAAACCTATGAAACCAGCCTGAAAACAACCGACTGGGCCATGATAGAAAAACTGCAGGACAAGATTGAAAAGGTTACAGGTATAAAATCGGTTTCTGCTAACGCTACTGCTTTTATAGAAACCGTGCTGAACGATTATAACTACTATACACAAAAAATGTAATGTTCCACCTGCTGGATGTTTTGGGTACTATGGCGTTTGCCATATCGGGCGTGCTAACGGCTATTAATAAAAAAATGGATCCGTTTGGCGTTTTCGTCATTGCCTTTGTAACAGCAGTGGGTGGGGGTACACTACGCGATGTCCTGATTGGGCGTACACCCGTAGGGTGGATGCGCGACCTGACGTATGTATATGTTATTATTGCAGGTTTTTTTATTGCTTTGCTGTTCCGCAGAAAGCTGGACAGGCTTCGTACTTCTTTATTTTTGTTTGATACTATCGGTCTTGGTGTTTTTACGCTGATAGGCCTCGAAAAAGGACTGGAGGCAGCCCTGCACCCGGTTATATGCATTGCGCTTGGTACCATGACGGCCTGCTTTGGCGGTGTAATACGCGATATACTATGTAACGAAATACCCGTTATTTTCCGAAAAGAGATTTATGCAACCATTTGCCTGCTGGGCGGTATGCTTTTCTTTTTACTGTTATGGCTCAACGTGCCGCAAACACTTGTGTACCTGCTTACTTCGGGTATTATAATTGCCGTAAGGCTAATGGCAGTTTATTATAAATGGGCCTTACCACCGTTAAGCAGATGATTTATTTTGTTACATAAACCCACCCTACAATCGGTTCAGGGTACTCTGGGTCGTTCAATTCTAAAACAAAATAGTAGGTGCCAACAGGCACTGTGTTTCCTTCAGGCCCTACTTTATCTACGCTTGCAATACCATCCCAGTCGGCGGTACTGTGGTTACCCGTCCATACCAGGCTGCCCCAACGGTTGTAGATACTCATTTTAAAGTTGAGGAAGATATTACGCAATCCTTCTACAAAAAATGCATCATTATAGCCGTCTCCGTTAGGGGTAACATAGTTGTAAGTGGTAGGAGGGCACTTTTTAGTACTGAGCATGAATGAGGTTAAGCTGTAGCAGGTCTGGTTATCTACCCTTACAAAAATTTCCTGGGGGTTAGCGGTACTATTATAAGCCGAAGTATTTAAAATACGGTTGCTGTCCTGGTTGGCATCAGCTTCTGAGGCATAAAAATAAACAGTATCGCCCGGTTGGGTTTTAAGCGTTTCTTCATAAGCGGAAAAGTCGAATATTCCCAGCCCGAAGCCTATGTTGCAGGATACTAAACTTTCCGGCTGTTGCAGGCTTGGTGAAAGCGGAAGCAATACAAGTGACGAATCGGTATTATTCATTTCATTCGTTTCAACCACCATACCTGTACCGTCACCAATATCATCTGCAACAAAGAGCAAATCAAAATTGAGTGGGATGTCATCAGGTATCACAAGGCTGATAGTGCTGCTCTCGCTGCCCCCAATAGGAATATCAAGTATTGTTTCGGCATATTCTAAAAAAGTACCGTTTATATAAATTGATATTGGCAGCCCGCCGGGAAGTATATCAAAACTATTGAAGTTATTTACCGTAAATTCTACTGTTACAATGCGGCTGTCGCACTGCAAAATAATATCCGCTATGGTTATGGTAGCGTCAGGGAAAAGGCAGTCAATGGCAGTAAGAGTAAAACTGGTGGTGTCGTAGCAACCGCTTTCATTTTCCAGCCTAACGTAAATGGTTTGCGGATTATTGCCGTCAGAAATATAAGCGGAAGGGTCTGCAATATCATTATCTCCCGTGTTGGCATCATTTTGTGTAGTATGGAATGTAACCATATCTGAGGGGTTATTTTGAAGCAGCGCTATGTAACCTGAAAAATCGAATATACCTATGTTAGTTCCATTATCCGTTTCACACTCGGTCAGGTTAGGCAGTACTTCTGTTATAACAGGACTCACGAATAGCGTACCGGATAATGTTGCGGTATTATTGGTTTCGTCGGTTTCCGTTTCTATGCCCTGCCCGTTTCCTGTATCGTCAACAACAATTGTAATATTCAGGTTTAAATTGCTGCCCGGTATGGTTACTGTAACCGTACCACTCTCTGAACCGCCAATTGGCATATCTGCCAAAGTAGCGGCAGTTGCTATTAATATACCGTTATTATAAATAGCGATAGGAGTTCCGGCAGGCAGTATATCCTGGCTGTCAAAATTATTTACGGTATAGGATAGGGTTATGGTACGCGAATCGCAGCTTTGGTCTAAGTTATTGATTACAATAGTCCCATCGGGATAAAGGCAATCGTCTGTTACTAAAAGGAAAGAACCAATAGAAACACAGCCTTCCTCATTTATAACCCTTACAAATATTTCCTGTGGGTTAGTTGTGGACTGGAATGCTGAGGTATTTGTAATAGGATTTTGTGGTACGCCTGCATCAGCTTCAGAATTATAGAATGTAACTACATCTTCCGGTTCTGTTTTAAGCGACTCTTCATAACCCGAAAAATCAAAAACAGCTAAACCTGAGCCATCATCACAGCCTATAACATTTGGTATTACCGCCGGTAGCGGTGGTGAAAGTATTTGTGACACTTCCAGTATAAACAAGTTATTTTCTTCGTCGGTTTCAGTTACTACACCGCCCTGCCCGTTGCCCTGGTCATCTACTACAGCCAATAACTCGAAATCCTGTGGTGTGCCTGCCGGCACGGTAATTATTGCCGTACCACTTTCACTGCCTCCTATGGGCAGTGCCCCCACTGTTACGGCTGAGCCTGCCTGTTGCCCGTCAGCATAGAATGTTATGGGGGTACCTGCCGGTAGAACATCAGTACTATTAGTGTTATATACAGTATAGCTTACTTCAAAAAAACCTGCATTACAGCTTGTTGTTGCATTATCTATGGTTATGGTGGCATCGGGTAACTGGCTGTTTAATTTGGTAACAATTGCATTTATCATTACAAAATCCTGACCGGATTGCAGGGTTATATCGGCAGTTTCATCGCCAATGTTTATATTGTTTTGTATATCATAAATGTCCAGGTCCATGTTATACAGCGTGTTTGACCCGGTAACACTATTTGTGCCGTTAAAAGCATTATTTACAGGATTAAGCGCATTACTAAGCGGGTTACCATTGATACTTAGGGTTTCGGTTACAGCTAATGAAGAGTCGCCTTCCCAAGCAAGGAAACCAATCTTGGCCCCAACATTATCAATAACATTAAGGCTTGGCAGTGTTATATTAATTGCTGTCGGTACATATTGAAGCCCATCGTAAAGGTTAAGCTGGTTAAGCGGCAGGTTTGGGTTGTAGTAAAATACTATAATGGCCCAGCCGCCAAAGTTGGTTTTAATGCCGCAATAAAGCTGCTCTGCAACTACTGCAGTAAGATCTAATTCTGAAACTGTATAGGTTCCGTTTCCGGTTGCCTGTACTAAATCGGTAACATCTGCAAAGGCGCTGAAATAAGCCCGTGTCTGCCCGTCGGTATTCAGCGCCATTAGCGGAAAATCGCGTTCAGCAGTTATATCAGTGCCGTTAAGCTTTATATCAAAATCGCCCAAACCCGAGCCTGCCCAGTACAGGTAAGCAGCAATAACTTCATCATCGGGATTAAGGTTTAAATCTTCCGATGATGATGTATTTATAGTGCATGTAGCCGTTGGGTTGTTTTCGGCCGGGTTAAGCGTGTTGCCTACAAATGTAAAGTCGTACCGTCCGTTAAATTGCTGGTATAATGATATATCCTGCGCATTAGCGAAGTACCCTGAAAGCAGTAATAGTATAGTGTATAATAGTCTTATTTTCACGTTGGTTAGCGATTTTTGCTTAAAATTAGCAATTATTTACTAAAACCAAATTTTTTAAGCTAAAACAACATAAAGCAATCAGGTTGAGTTATTAAAAGAAAAGGTATATTTTTACATCTTAAACCAAAGCTTAATGTATAGCATAGCGCAATACACCCCGACATATTATACGCAATGGAATGATTTTGTGGCCAACTCCAAGAATGGGACTTTTTTATTCCACCGTGATTATATGGAGTATCACAGCGACAGATTTACTGATTTCTCCTTGCTTGTGTTTGAAAAGAACAAACTTGTCGCCGTTTTACCCGCCAACAGGGTAGGGGGTGTTGTATATTCTCACCAAGGGTTAACGTATGGGGGTATAGTATTGACGAAAAACTACGGATATGAAAAAGTTAAATATCTCTATGCATTACTTCTTAAATTTTTACAGGAAAATCAAATTAGATTAATTTATATAAAAAGTATTCCATCGATATATCATAAAACACCAAGTTTTGAGAGTGAACTTCTGCTGAATTATAATGATGCAAGATTTGAAAAAAGATTAATGAATCTTGCAATTGATTACACCAAAGAATATATAATATCTAAAAGTAAAATTAAGCACTTCAAGAGGCTTGCAACATCAGGTTTTAGAATTGAGGCTGATAATAATTTTGATGTGTTTTGGAATAAAGTTCTCATTCCAAGGCTTAAATCTCGTTATGATGTTAAACCTGTACATACACTTGAAGAAATTAAACTGTTGCATAGAAGATTTCCTGAAAATATTATTCAGTATAATATATATCATGAAAATAGTATTATGGCAGGTATAACATTGTTTATAACCGATAATGTTGTGAAATCTCAATATGGTGCTACAACAGAAACCGGAGAAAAACTGAGAGCTCTAGATTATTTATTTATCACTCTTATAAAGTATTTTTCTGACAAAAAAAACGCTTTTGATATGGGTACTGTAAATGATGGAGAAAGTTATAACAGCGGGTTACTAAAGCAGAAAGAAGAACTTGGCTGCTCTATATTTCCCCAAGATTTTTACAGTGTAACAACAGATTCGTATAAGCTGCTTGATAACGTTTTAATATAGATTCAATTGAAATTTATAAAGTCTATAACTGCTAACCCGGTATTTAAAGTTTCGTCATTAAATGCTTTAAGTGTATTGGTTAAAATAGCAGGCGGACTTATTTCTTCAAAAATAATTGCAATTTTTATTGGCCCTTCGGGTTTGGCACTGGTAGGTAATTTCAGGAATTTTATCAGGCAGGCAGAAGTATTCAGCATGCTTGGTTTCGAAAATGGGATAATAAAATACATTGCGGAAAATCAAAAAAATAAAACTGAGCAATACAAAGTAATATCAACAGTATTTTTTTCAGTGCTGGCAGCAGTTTTATTAGTAGGTATTTTAATTTTACTATTTGCAGCAGAACTAAACAAAGTTTTTTTTGGTAATAATAGTAATTGTGTCTGGATTTTTCGTGTAATGGCATTTGCATTGCCTATGTATGCAGGTAATCTGGTTTTTATTGGAGTACTAAACGGCATGAGCCGTTATAAAGATGTTATAAAAATAAACGTAGCAGGAAATATGGCAGGTGTCATAATTTCAGGTTTTTTAATATGGCAATTCGCTATCTCCGGTGCCCTTTTAGGTCTTTTAGTTTCACCGTCATTACTTTTTTTCCTAACCTTTTACCTATTAACTAAAAAAACAGGGGGAATGAAGTATCTAAAGTTATCGAATTTCAGTAAGCCTGTATTTAGAGGACTTTTATCTTATAGTGCAATGAGTTTGGTTACGGCGTTAATATCACCTTTGGTAATAATATCCATACGAACACAGATTATGTTTGATTACAGCAGTGAAGAAGCAGGGCTTTGGGAAGCTGTCAATAGAATTTCATTCTTCTATTTCATGTTTGTTTCAACATTGCTGACAGTATATTTTTTTCCAAAACTTTCATCATCAAATACTGATAAGGAAACCAACGCTGTTTTTAAAAGTTATTATACCACTATAATTCCGGTATTTGCGTTCGGCTTGTTGATGATTTATTTATTAAGGCACTTTATAATTCTAGTACTTTTTAACGGCGATTTCCTACCTATGGGAAAATTATTTTCGTGGCAACTTTTGGGAGATTTTTTTAAAGCATGTTCACTAATTCTTGGTTATGAATTTTTTGCCAAAAAAATGACAAGGCAATTTATACTTGCTGAATTGTTCTCACTCGGAATACTCTACTTTTCGAGTACACACCTAATAAGCCAATATGGATCTGAAGGTGCAGTGATGGGCCATGCAGTTACGTATTTTATATATTTAATTGTACTTGTTGCTGTCTTCAGAAAAAAAATATTTACAAAAGAATAACATAAAAAATCTTTCATTAATTAGGTGTTATAAATGTATTTGTTACTTTTGGAGAAGTCTAATTAAAATTATTAAACATGAAAAAATTTCTCTTTGCAGCTATGCTGCTTGGCTCTGCTTTTGCAATTACTGCACAAACTACAATTTACACTGGTAACGGTACTCTAAATTCCAACAGGACGGTCAGACTTGCTGGGAACTATCTTTATTTTCAGCCCTCTTCAGCTGGGGGGATGTTTATTAACGGCACAACAGGTTTAGTAGGAGTTAATACTACCTCACCATCTGAAATGTTAGATGTAAATGGAAATATAAAAAGTACACGCGGTATTTTTACAACTGCTTTTTCAAACCCTCTTCAAACGCAAAATTTTAATTCATGGGATGAAATGAGTAATATGTGTAGAGTTATTTCTGCTGGGTCATTACTAAATGCCACCTCAAATGCACGTACTTTTGGTTTTTATGAATATCCTCCTTCTAATTTAAATCCTGCTGCTGTTTTTTTTACTGTTCAGGATCAATCGTATAAATCAAGATATAGATTTTGGGCTAACGTAAATGGTAGTTCTTATATGACACTGTATGATGGTAGCCAGCAAACTAACTTTAGTATTACAGATGACGGAAATAACTTAGTACAAGTAACTTTGCCAAAAGAAAATTCATTTCTAGGTATAGGTACAACTTCATTTTCAGATGGTACAGATACATACAGACTATCTGTAAATGGTAATATAAGAGCACATCGTGTTAAAGTATATACTACATGGGCAGACTATGTATTTGAAGAAGATTATAAACTGCCAACACTTGAAGAGGTTGAAAAGCATATAGTAGAGAAAGGACATTTAATTGATATACCTTCAGCAGCAGAAGTTGAAGAAAAAGGTATAGAGCTTGGAGAAATGAATAAGCTTTTACTGCAAAAAATTGAAGAGCTTACACTTTATACTATTGAGCTTAACAAACAGGTTCAGGAGCTTAAGAGTCAAATTAAAAAACAATAATTATGAGAAGTATACTTATAATTATTTTTGGCTTATTCTGTATAGCAGGGTATAGCCAAAATAAAATATATAGTTTTTACGTGCAGCTATCTCATTATTCTGAAGCTCCAAAATTTAAATCTGAAGGGAATCTATTAATTTACAAAGGTACAAATCTTGAAGAGAAATCTTTTTTTTCAAATTATAAAGTCATAGAATTTTCTCAGGCTTTTCCTTCATCCAGAAGAGAGGATAATTTAAGTATTTTTCAAGTTAGCAGCTATAATAAATCTCTCATTAGTGATATCATTAAAAGTTTTCCAAATCTATATTTATGGGCAGAGGATATAACTGATTTAACTATTGAATCAGTATCTGAAGTTTATACTAATGATTATGGATCGAGTAGCCCATACGCAAATAATGGTGTTGCTCACTTATCTAATCTAGATTATATTGGAGCACCATTTGCATGGTTTTACACAAAAGGCAGTAATGATGTTTTAATAGGTATATCCGAAGTAGGAAAAGTTAACATTAATGATGATGACTTGAAAGATAAATCCGTTATACTTACACCTTCTCCATATCAAAATTATCCATATGATTATAACGACATAAATACTACACATGGAACAACTGTAACAGGCATCGCTGCAGCTCAAGGAGATAATAATTACGGAATTACAGGTGTTTGCCCCGACTGCGGAGTATTAATAACTAAGGCTGGATTAGACGGTTTGTTAGAATTAGCGTATGCAGGAGCAAAGGTTATTAATGTTAGTTGGATTTTTAGTGCTGCTAATCAAGCTCCACAAACTTCTAATAGTATAATTAATGAAGTTCATAATAAAAATGTTGTAATTGTAGCTGGTGCCGGTAATTATAATTCATATACGTATCCCGGTGGTGTGTGTTATGCAGTACCTGCTTCTTACGATCACGTCATTTCTGTTCTTAGTGTTAACCATAAAAATGACTGGAGCGAAGAGGTAGAATATTGGGATTGGAATAATTATGGAGAAATCTCGAGATTTGTTAAAGATATGATATCACCGAATGTTGTCACAGATTATCAAGGGAATGGACCTTTAGGGCTTGAGTATGCTCATACTACTAACGACCTAGTTGATATTTGTGCACCTGGATATAGAATTTTTAGATATGGTATTTGGGTCGAAGAAAATGTAGGCGAATATCAAGAAGCGGGAGGCACTTCAGCTGCAGCGCCTCATGTTGCAGGTACAGTTGGACTAATGTTTTCAATAAATGAATGCTTATTAGCTGATGAAGTTGAAGATATATTACAATTAACTTCTATGAATCTTGAAAGTATACAAGGAAATGAACCATTTGCAGGAGAATCAGGTTCAGGTAAACTGGAAACAGGTGATGCTGTTGAGTTTACTTATGAAATGAAGTCAGATACCGGTAATGCTTTGATTGATGGTCAGGATTTTTACAGGTTTGATTTTAACCTGGCTCATATCAATAATAAACTTACAATCTCTAATCAAACCTTCAGGGATAAATGTACAGCAGATTTTACTGCTAAAAATGAAATTGAAGTTTTGACTAATACAGATTTAAAACCTAACGCAGATGGTTATGTTGATTTGAAAATTGATTCTGCTGTTCAGGTATGTGTAGGTAGTGGCAGGCCGGCAGGTTTTGCTGAAAAGTCATCCTCTATTGATAAAGTTTCTGCAACAAATACAAAAACTAAATTATACCCTAACCCCAACAACGGAACATTTGAAATAAGCTTAGCCGGAGATGCTACCGGAAACGTTTCAATTGAAGTTTATGATTTGTATGGTAAAAGAGTATTTGCTGACAAAGGTAAACTGGGTAACTTTACAGTTGCTATACCTGATTTAGCTTCAGGAATGTATATTGTGAAATTATCCGGAAATAACTATTTAGAAACAATTAAGTTTATAAAGCAGTAATTATGCTATTTTAATCATCCTAACAGCCGGCTCATGCTGGCTGTTCTATTTTAATCCCCATGCCTTTAAATACTGTTCTGCTATTTTAATGTAACCGTGCTCCCTTTCAATAAAACTGCGGGCATTTTTACTAATTTCTATAATCTTTTTTGGGTTTTCTATCAGGTAAGAAAGTTGATAAACAATTTGTTTTGCATCAGGCACTGCATTAATTGCAACCGTTTCTTTTAAGTTGTAGTGTTCTGTAAATTCAGTCTCTGCTCCTGTAAATACAACCTTACCTTTTGCCATTGCTTCCAGTGCATTATATCCCTGGTCATAACCATACACCTGATCCAGTAATATATGGGCGCTGTCATATAGTTTTATGTATTCTGCATACGGAATATTTTCAGTAACAATTATCTCTACTTTATCGGCATATTTTGTACTTATTATCTTTAGGGCTTCTTCAAAATATGCAATACCTTTTTTTAAGTAACTAAGCCTGTTTATGCCTAAAAAGATTATAATTTTTTCATTAATAACGGTTTCAATATAATTGAGCTTATCAGTATTTATTGGGTTGGGTATAAATGTAGTTGTAAATCCCATTTTACGCATGGGTAGCTCATAATCAAGATCGGATGTTATAAGCACATTGCTTAGTTGCGAAACATATTCAAAAAGCCTCCTGTAGCTTTCAGTAGCATATTTAAGGGAATATTGAAAATACTTTCCAAGGCTTTTGTCCTCAAGGTAAGGTGATAATACCGAATATTTTAATTTACCACTAAGGTTATAATCTACAATAGGTGTTTCATCACCGCATATCAACAGGCTTATCTGTCTATTATTTTGTAAAAGCTTATTGTAAAATTTAATCTGGTAAGCGGGATAAGTTTGCAGCGCGTCAGAATTAATAAGCTGTATGTGGTCAAAACCTTTTAATTGTGGTATGAGGCGCTTAAAATGTATTGCTGTTTCAACCTTATGTAAGTCAATTCCTGTAAACTTTTTTAAAACATTTATGCTTTTTTTAAAGAATTTGTTTTTGTTAGTAAACCGGGGCGATATATCAAAATCAATACTGTAGTTTTTAAAACCATCACCTGTACCAAGTATATATACTTCATGCCCAAGCTTTATTAGCCCCTCTTTAAGGGAGTTGTGTAATCTGCTGTACTCGCCTATTAAAAGTATTTTCATTAACTGTACTGCTAAATCTTTTATATTTGTGTAAATATAAAAACATTTTGGCGGGAGAGTACACAAAAGAAGATATTGAAATTCTTATAGCCACAATGGACAGGCAGGATGACGTCTTTCTAAAATCCATGTTTCCGTTTATGGATTATCAGGAGTACAAATTACTAATAGTCAACCAAACTACAGGAGAAAATAAACTTCATATACAGCATAATAACATACGTGTTTTTAACGTATTTGAAAAGGGACTTTCAAAGAGCAGGAACTTTGCACTAAAAAATGCAAATGGTAAAATTTGTATTTTTACAGATGATGATATAATATTTAAAGAAAATTTTAGTGATAATATACTTCTTGCGTTCAATGAAATCCCAAACGCCGGATTAATTAGCTTCAGAACAGAGAATGAAAATGGCAGTCCTTTTAAAAAATATCCCAAGTTTAAAAAAAAGATAATCAATATAAAAGATTGCCTGAATGTAATGTCTGTAGAAATAGCTGTAAATCTCCAAATTGTAAAAAGTACAGGATGTAGGTTTGACGAGCGTTTTGGTTTAGGCGCGCAATTCGGTATGGGAGAAGAAGCTATATTTCTAAGTTGCCTTATGCAGAAAAAAATTGATATCTACAGCTATCCCAAAACAATTGTTGTGCATCCTCATTTAAGTACACATACAAAAGTAGCGGTTAAAGATAAATACTATATACAAGGGGCTTTCTTTTCTAAATTGTTTAGGTACAATTATATCTATTGGGTTCTGCGCAAAATTATGTACGAATTAAAGCAACATAAAATAAGATTAAACCAGGTTTTACCTGCAATTACTGCCGCTAAAAAAGGCAGGGCAGATTTTTTGAAGTATGAAAAATAATAAAGTAGAGAGTTGCAATATCATGCAGCTTCCTAAAATAGAAGACCGCCGTGGCAACCTGTCAGTTATAGAAGGCGATATAGTTCCATTCGATATTAAGAGGGTATATTATTTATATGATATACCTGCCGGTGCCGAACGCGGAGGGCATTCTCATATTGAGCAGCTCGAATTTTTAATAGCGCTTAGTGGTAGCTTTGAGGTTATCGTTAATGATGGTAAAGAAGAGAAAACTTTTATGCTCAACAGACCCGACAGAGGCTTACTTATCCCGACGGGTATATGGCGTGAACTTAAAGATTTTTCATCAGGTGCTGTTTGCCTTGTCATAGCTTCTGATGTTTTTAATGAAGAAGACTATATCAGGGATTTTGAGGAGTTCAGGCAGTCAAAACTATGAAACTGCTTTACATCACAAATAAAATAGCAGGGGTAGGGGGCATTCAGCGTGTTCTGTCTGTAAAGGCGAGTTACTTAGCAGAGCATTACGGTTATGATGTTACCATTCTTGCTACCAACCAGTTTGGCAATAGTAAGATTGAATATCCTTTAAGTCCAAAAGTTAATACCATTACTATTAATCCTAAACGGTCTCTGTTGTTTTACTTTTTCTCTTATAAAAAGCTAATTCAGCAATTTGCAGCTACAGAAAAGCCCGATGTAGTTGTAATGTGCGATAATGGTATAAAAAGTTTTTTGCTCCCTCTGATAGTAAAGGATATACCGTTGGTTTACGAAAGCCACACTACACAATATAATGTTGAAAATGAGAACAAAGGAATAGCCCGAATAGGTTACAAAATTGCAGCCAGGCTAATTCGCAAATTTGATGCTGTAGTATCCTTAACCAAATGTGGAGCGGCAGAATTAAGCGTACTTAACGTTTATGTTATCCCAAATCCTTTATGGATAAACGCAGATGAAGAGTCTTCATTATCAGCAAAAAAACTTGTGGTACTTAGCAGGCATAATTACCAGAAAGGATTTGACAGGTTATTTGAAGCCTGGAAAATTATTTCGGCGAGACACCCTGACTGGATAATTGAAATTTATGGAGAGGATAACCCTGATTATGATATCAAAGCTATGGCCGCCGCATTGAGCCTTGACAGGATTATTTTTAAAAAAACTGTACAGGATGTTGCTATTGCTTATGCCGATGCTGCAATTAACCTGTTACCTTCCCGCTACGAAGGGTTTGGACTTGTTATAATAGAGGCCGCAGCCTTTGGTGTTCCTACAGTAGCCTTTGACTGTCCTGTTGGCCCCGGGGAAATTATTACCAACAATAAGGATGGCTTACTAATTCCTGATGGCGATATAAAAGCTTTTGCTGATGCGGTGTGTATGCTTATAAAAGATCAGTCTTTAAGAACAGAGCTTGGAAAAGGAGCCATAGTCATGTCACAGCGTTATGCCATAGTGCCTGTTATGGAACAATGGGACAGGCTGTTTAAGTTTTTAAAGCGAACAGAGGTAACCTAAACGGTAAATATCGAGTACAAAAAGGCTCGGATTATTTTTAAGTATCATCTTCCGCATTAATGGCTCAGTGAGTTTAAAACCTGCTTTAATAATTGCCGTTAACCTGTATTTTTTCAGTAGCCTGTAGCTTTTCATCAATGGGTTTACCATTCCAATTTCAGGGAAGCTTTCCATCAGTTGCTTTTTTGTGGCAACAGAGTCGAGCGCTTTTTTAAAGAAAACCTCATTTTCTTCTATTCCTAAATGGTAGATTGGGTTATGAATTTGTATAACCGGAACTCCCGACCTGAAAAGGCTGTAGCTGAACCATACATCTAGCCCGTAAAATTTGCCTTCGCCGTTAAAGTTATTTTCCATGAAAACATCTTTGCGCAGTAATATGTTACCTGAAAAAACAAATCCATACGGATTTTGCTTTCTTATGTCAACCGGTTTTTCTTCGCGGCATCGGCCATACTTATAGCGTAAAATCCTGTTTTTTTCAGGTGGTTCGGGTGTGTAGCTGTAGCCGCCGAAAACAGCAAGTGCTTTATCAGTAATGTAGGGAAGGTAATCTTTTATGAAAGTTTCTTTAACCGGTAGTACATCTGCATCAAGAAAAAGCAACATATCATATTGAGTGGTTTCAGCAAGCAAACGACGGGTGTACGTCCGCCCCATATTACTGCTGTTTTCAATCAGCCTACAGTTTGTCAGACTGTTTATTACCCTGTTATCTAATGTGTATTCTTTGTCAGAAAAGTCATCTGCGGCAATAATTTCATATAAAATACCCAATGCATCACATTGCTGCTTTACCTGCTTTACAAGCGTTACTATGTTATAGTTATATGTGGGTATCAGTACAGAGAGCATCCGTGGGTTTTATACCCTGCAAAAGTAATAAAACTAAAGCCTTAACTGTTTAAAAATACACAGCTATCCGTTATCTTTGGCAAAACATATATTTTCATTTTATGAAAAGGCAGGATTATTCAGCAATTATATACCAAAATATTTTAGAGCATAAACAAACGCTTAAGCAGCAATATGAATACAGTAAGGCCGGTATAGGGTATTTTTATCTAGATAACCTGTTGCCTGAAGAACTTGCTTTAGAGGTATATAATGCGTTTCCTGAAGCTAAAGATATGGTACTGAAAAAATCCATACGCGAAGATAAATATGTTGCGGCGCAGATGAATTTATACAACCCGCTGCTCGAAGAGATAATCTATGCTTTTCAAGATGCGGAAATAGTTGACCTTGTAGCCGAAATTTGCGGGCTTAAAGGTGCTATACCGGATGAAAACCTGTATGCCGGCGGTATATCTATGATGGGGTACAAACAGTTTTTAAATCCGCACCTTGATAACTCACACGATAAAGACCGAAAGCTGTGGCGTATATTAAACCTGCTGTATTATGTTACCCCTGATTGGGAAGAGTCTTATGGCGGTAACCTGGAGCTATGGCCTGATGGTTTGAAAAACCCTCAAATAACTATACACAGCAAATTTAACCGTCTTGCTGTTATGGCAACGCACAACAGGTCATTACATTCGGTGTCTCCTGTTACACATAATGGCTACAGGTGCTGTGTGTCTAATTATTACTTTTCGCATAACCCGGTGCATGATGATGATACCTTTCATGTAACATCATTCAGGGGCAGGCCCGAAAATAAGCTAACAGATAAAATACTCCGGGCTGATGCATGGCTGCGCATGGGCATCAGGAAAATATTTACAAAGGGAATTGTAGAAAACCCCCATGTATATAAAAAGGATAAAAACGATTAAACCGTTTTCTGCACCACTTCAAAAAGAGAGCCGCTGTCGCATTTAAGGGTCTTACTGGGAAATTTCATCAGCAATGCATAATCATGGGTTGCCATGATTATAGTTTTGCCGTTCTGGTTAATTTCTTTAAGCAGTTGCATTACCTCTACACTGGTTTGCGGGTCAAGGTTTCCGGTAGGCTCATCGGCAAGTATAACCTCAGGGTCGTTAAGCAGGGCACGGGCTATGGCTACACGCTGCTGCTCGCCGCCTGATATTTGGTGCGGCATTTTATGCACGGCATTCTTCATACCAACCTTGTCAAGCACCTCATTTATCTTAACATCCATTTCGCGCTTTTCGCTCCACCCTGTTGCTTTAAGCACAAACAGCAGGTTATCGTAAACCGACCTGTCCGGTAACAATTTAAAATCCTGGAAAACAATGCCAATTTTCCTGCGCAGGTAGGGTATGTGCTTATCGCGCAGCTTGGCAAGGTCATAATCTACAAAAGTGCCTTTACCTGATTTAAGCTGAAGGTCGCCATACAGGGTTTTCATAAAGCTGCTTTTACCTGTGCCCGTTTTACCAATTATGTATAAAAACTCACCCGGGTTTACCTCAAGGTTTATGTTGGTAAGCACGGCATTATTACCCTGGTAAATGGTAACGTCATCAAGTTTTAATACAGGTTGGTACATAAGGTATAGGTTTTTTAAGTTTGGTAAAAATACTAAGTATGCGGCTGTATTCAAAATTTTATTTTAAAGCATTTTTTAGGTGGCAGCTATTGCTAAAATCATACTAAAAGCCACAAAACATCCGTTAAATACCATTAAGAATTGATATATTTGGCTATCCTAACAAAACAAGAAATATGCGCAAGATAAACAGGCTGCTTCTTTTTGCGGTGCCGCTTATAGGCATGAGCCTCTCGGCACAGCAATCTACCATTTACACACACGAACTTCAGGAATTTGAAAAAGGCGTAGACCTTTATAACCAGCAACAATATCAGGCTGCACAGATACTTTTTGAAAAAGCACAAAAAGAGTCGGCCGATACAGAGGTACAGGCAGACTGTGCTTATTACATAGCCAATTGTGCCATACGCCTTAACCAGATGAATGCCGATGTGCTTATGGAAGATTTTGTGGAAGACTACCCCACAAGCCCTAAGCAAAACCAGGCTTATGTTGAGGTGGCAAGCTACTACTTTGGGCAGGGGCAATATGCACAGGCTTTAAAGTGGTATGACAGGGTAGAGGAAAGCACCATGAGCAATGCCGACAGGGAACGCTATAACTTCCAGAAAGGGTACAGCTACTTTAGCGCAGGCGACAAAAAGCAGGCTGAAAAGTATCTTAATAAAGTGGTTAACAGCAAAGAATATGGCTCTCAGGCAAAATATTACTTGGGCTATATTGCTTATGAAGGTGATAACTACAAAGAAGCTACACAGTATTTTGAGCAGGTGGAAGACCAGGACAGGTACAAAGAAAAAATGTCCTATTTTCAGGCGGATATGAACTTTAAACTGGGTAACTTCCAGAAAGCGATAGAACTTGGCGAGCCGCAGCTGGCAAAAAGCAGCGCACAGGAGCGCAGCGAATTAAACAAGATTATCGGCGAAAGCTACTTTAACCTGAAACAATATGATAAGGCCATACCATACCTTAAAGAATATAAAGGTAAAAAAGGCCGTTGGAACAATACCGACTTTTACCAGTTGGGCTATGCCTATTACAAGCAGGGCGATTATGAAAACGCTATAGCGGAATTCAATAAAATAGTGGGCGGTAACGATGGTGTGGCACAAAATGCCTATTACCATTTGGGTGAAAGCTATTTAAAAACCGGCAAAAAACAGGAAGCGCTAAACGCATTTAAGAATGCATCTGAAATGGATTTTGATGCTAAAATCCAGGAGGATGCTTACCTTAACTATGCCAAGCTGAGTTATGAAATAGGTAACCCTTACCAAAGCGTGCCCGAAGTACTTAACGCATTCCTTACAAAGTACCCGCAAACACCGTTTAAGCAGGAGATACAGAATTTGCTCATTAGTTCTTATATCACCTCTAAGAATTATACGGAGGCTCTTTCACTACTCGAGAAAAACAAATCGTCCGAAAACAGGCTTGCTTACCAGAAGGTAGCTTTTTACAGGGGTATGGAGCTTTATACAGATGGCAATTATCAGCAGGCGCTTGCTTTATTCAAGAAATCTATAGCAGAGCAGCGCGATGCCCGCTTTACCGCCCGTGCAACGTTTTGGAAAGGTGAAACAGAATATGTTTTAGACCAATTTAGCGAAGCACTGCTTAGCTTTAAGCAGTTCCAGCAGTATAGCGAGGGTAAAACCACACCCGAATATAAAAACATCAATTACAACATAGCCTATACTTATTTTAAGCTGAAAGAGTATGAGCAGGCTGCACAGTTCTTCCAGTCGTATATAGATACAGCCAAGAACGACAACACAAGGCTAAATGATGCTTATCTGCGCCTGGGCGACAGCCATTTCGTTTCGGCTAAATACTGGCCTGCAATGGAGGCTTATAACAAAGCTATAGAGATGAAAGGCATTGATGCCGATTATGCCCTGTACCAAAAGGCGATAAGCTACGGCTTTGTTGACAGGAATGAGAAGAAGATAGAAGATCTTACCAAATTCATACAATCATACCCAAAATCTAAATTTGCGGACGATGCGTTGTACGAACTGGGTAATACCTATGTTGCCGAAAATAATACTACCAAAGCATTACAAACGTATGACAGGCTTATTGCCGATTATAAAGGCAGCTCTTATGTAAGCAAGGCAATAATGAGGCAGGCCCTTATTTATTATAATGCCGAGCAGGATGCCAAAGCACTCGATAAGTTTAAAAAAGTAGTTGCCGAATTCCCTAATACACCTGAGGCTATGGAGGCGGTATCTACCGCAAGGCTTATTTATGTAGACAGCGGACGTACTGATGAATATGCGGCTTGGGTAAAAACACTCGATTTTGTTGATGTAAGCGATTCTGACCTTGATAATACCGCTTTTGAAGCAGCCGAAAAACAATACCTGCAAAACAACTTAAAGCAGGCTATATCGTCACTAAACAGTTATCTGGCGAAGTTCCCTAACGGTATATCGGCACTTAAAGCACACTTCTACCTGGCACAGGCATATTTTGCCGATGGGCTTGAGAAGAACGCTGTAGAGCATTATGAATATGTAATATCCAAATCAAGGAGCGAATATACAGAGCAGGCGCTGGCAAGGCTATCGCAGATACACCTTAAGGCAAACGATTATGCAAAGGCAATACCGGTGCTGAAAAGGCTTGAAACCGAGGCTGAGTTTCCGCAGAACGTAACCTTTGCGCAAAGCAACCTCATGAAGAGCTATTATGAGCAGAAGGATTATGCCAATGCGGTAGCCTATGCCGATAAGGTAATGGCAAACAACAAGATTGAAGACAGGATAAAGAGCGATGCGCAGATTATAATTGCACGTTCTGCCATAAAAACCAATAACGAAGAAAAAGCTAAGGCGGCCTATGCCAAACTGCTAACTATAGCCAAAGGCGAGCTTGCCGCCGAAGCGCTTTATTATGACGCTTATTTTAAAAATAAAGAAGGCAAGTATGAAGCCTCTAACGCATCGGTACAAAAACTTTCTAAAGATTACTCGGGTTACAAGTATTTCGGTGCTAAGAGCCTTATTGTAATGGCCAAAAACTTTTACAGTATGAAAGACAGCTTCCAGGCCACCTACATACTAGAGAGTGTTATAAAGAACTTTACCGATTATCCGGATGTAGTGGAAGAGGCACAGAAAGAGCTTGATGCCATTAAAGCCGAAGAGGCCAAACGTAACTCATCTATCCAGAATTAGTTTTAATATAAGCCATCTAAATTAGCCATGAAGATACGATTTCAATATACATTAGCCATAACACTTATGCTTGGTGCCGTAGGCGGGGCCTTTGCACAGAAGAAGAACGAAAATATAGGTACAGAGGTAGTAAATGTGGTAAAGCCATACACGCCCACAGTGTCGGATGCCTTTAAGGTAAAAGAAACACCTGTTATAGAGGATGACGAGAACACCCAGAAAGAACAGATAGAATATAATATCTTTTCTTTTCCGGTGGCTTCTACATTTACCCCTGCAAAGGGCAGGGCAGCGGGTGTAGAGCCTCAAAAGCGTGACAAGCTGTATAATAATTATGCCACACTGGGTATTGGCAATTATGGTACTGTTAACGCCGAATTATTTATAACGGAAAACATAGACCGTAACCAGTATGTTGGCGGTATGTTAAGGCACCTTAGCAGCCAGGGTGGTATAGACGGTGTGGTGCTTGATGACAAATATTACAACACCGCTATAGATCTTACTTATGGCAACAGGCAAAAACGCTACAGCTGGAATGCCGACCTGGGTTATGAAAACCGGGTGTATAACTGGTACGGGCTGCCTGATGGATTTTCGGATGAGGTTATTGCAGGCATAGATGAGCAACAGGGTTATAACACTATAACCGTTGGGGCTGATATTACTATGGAAGAAAGCCTGTTTTTTAGCGATGCTTCTATACAATACAAGCGTTTTTGGGATGGCTTTGATTCGGCAGAGAACCGTTTTATACTAAAGCCTGCCTTCGACCTTAGTGTGATGGACGAGAAGATAAAGCTTGACCTGGTAATGGATTATGTGGGTGCTACTTTTAATAACGCAGCAATTATCGAAGAGCGTACGTTCAATTACTTTAACCTTGGGGCACAGCCAAGTGTGCTTTTCCAGCGTGATGATTTCTCGGTAAGCCTGGGTGCAGGATTGTTTTACAGTATGGGTAAGGCAAATGATGAAAATGACAATAAGTTTTTTGTGTATCCGCAGGTTAAAGCCTCATATAAAGTAGTGGAAGGTATTGTAGTAGCCTATGCCGGGGCAGAGGGTACACTAAAGCAAAACTCATACGAACAGTTTTCAACAGAAAACCCATTTATTTCGCCAATGCTTTCTTTAGCGCCTACAAACCAGCAATATGATATTTATGTAGGGCTAAAAGGCAAGCTTGCCAGTAACGTATCCTATAACATCAAGGGTTCTTACATGAATGAAGACGACAGGGCCTTTTTCGTACACAGCAACAGCACTTTTGATCCAGCTATGGATAATGAAGGTTTTGAATATGCCAATTCATTTAGTATATTCTATGGCGAGTTGCGTACTATAAGTTTCTTCGGCGAACTGAAAGCTGATTTTTCAGATAAAGTATCTGCCGGAATAAATGCTTCTTATTTCAGCTACGATACAGATCAGGTTGAGGCATGGAACCTTCCGGAGCTAAAGGCTTCAGCCAACCTTGATGTGAAAATCACCGAAAAATGGTCTGCCGGAACTAACCTGTTTTTTGTGGGAGAAAGAAATGATGTTGTTTTTGTACCCACAACCGACCCATTAATTAATACACCTGAATTTATAACCTTAAAAAGCTTTTTCGACCTTAACGCCCATGTAGGGTATCAGTATAATGAAAGGCTTTCGGGTTTCCTGAGGCTTAACAATATAGCGAACCAGGATTATGAAAGGTGGGTTAATTATCCTGTGCAGGGATTCCAGTTTATGGTAGGTGCCTCTTACAAATTTAATTTATAGTATAACAGTAAAAAATTAGTAATAAAACCTGCAGGTACAGCCTGTAGGTTTTTTGTTTAACAGCCATGCAGCACTTAAAACAAAAAGTTATAGCCTACTACAGGCAGCAGGTTCAGGATAAAGAAGATGCCTTTCGCGACATGATAGCGGCACTTACCGAAGATGCCGCTAACGATGCCAAAGGCTCGGCGGGCGATAAGCACGAAACTGCCCTGTCTATGATGCATTTAGAGCAGGAAAAACTCAATGCCAAGCTGGGAGAGATACTCTCTCAAAAAGCTGTTCTCAGCAAACTGGACGCTGATGCCGTGCATAAAAAAGTAGCTTCAGGCAGTCTTGTAAAAGCTAACGGAATGTATCTGTTTGTAAGTCTCGCGCTTCCTAAAATAACTGTTGAAGGTATTACGGTTATAGCACTTTCGCCGCAGTCGCCTTTAGGAGCTAAACTTTTGGGAATGGAAGCCGGCGGCAGTTTCGAGATTAACGGAACAAAATATATTGTTGAAGATATTGCTTAAGAGAGTTCTTGTTTATTGTTGGCTGTTATTTTCAAATTTTCAATTTTAGTGTCTAAGCCATTAATTATTCCATAATAAAGAGCTAAAAACACAATTAGAGTAGTGATACGATCTGAGTAATCAATCTCATTTTCAATGTCTTTTTTAGGAGATTTATACATCGCAATATTTTCCCTAATTGCAAGTTGATTTTTAGGATCGCTAAACTCTGGTCTCCCTAATTGTTCATAAAAACGGTTCAATGTTCTCAGCCGTTCGTTTTCGCTCATTAGTTCGTGATGTGAATCATATAATGGCATTACAATAAACAGTATACCAGCTATCCCGCCTATCTGTAGTACAAACTTTAAAATGATAAGTATGTTTAACTTCATGATTCATTTTTATGATGTAAAGATAACTATCCTTTTAATATTATAATTTGT
>NZ_JAMWYY010000005.1:0-6020 GCF_024305175.1 Flavobacterium sp. | reverse complement strand
ATTAATGATTTTAACTTCATATTGTAAGTTAAAATAGATGTTATGTTTTAAAATTTAAACTTCAACCGCATATTTGCTTTGTTGTATTAACAGCAGTAACCAGTAACACAAAGCGACCATGTGCGGAATTTTAGCAATAATAGGAAAAGGAAAAGACGAGGCATTAGTAAAACAACTCAGCAAAAGGATGTCGCATCGCGGCCCTGATGAGAGCGACCTTTATGTAACAGAGAAAGGGCATATACTAAGCCACGAGCGCCTGTCTATTATAGATGTTAATGGTGGCAGGCAGCCCATACAGGGCAGCCAGAATGCCTGGATGGTGCACAATGGCGAAATATACAACCATAAGGAACTGCGCGAAACAGTATTAAAACACCATACTTTCCGGACGCATTCTGATTCGGAAGTTATAGTGCACCTGTATGAGGAGTTTGGTTACAGCTTCTGCAATATGCTAGATGGTATGTTTGCCTTTGTTGTGGTTAACGGAGACGATTTTATAGCAGGGCGCGACCCGCTTGGTATCAAGCCACTGTATTACGGGCTTGATGAAAGGGGGCGCATTTATTTTGCCAGTGAAATGAAAGCCATTGCCGACCAGTGCCAGACGTTCTCTACTTTTCCGCCGGGGCATTACTACACTCCGCAAACAGGATTTGTAAAGTACTACAGGCCGCAATGGGAAGACGCTGCTAAAGCTGTTGAGGAGACTGATTATACAGCCATAAGGGAAACACTTACTGCCGCTGTACAGAAAAGGCTGATGAGCGATGTGCCTGTTGGTGTATTGCTTTCAGGCGGATTAGACTCGTCATTAACATCAGCTATTGCAGCACGGCTGATGAAAGAGAAAGGCGAAATATTGCATTCATTTTCTATTGGTCTTACCGAAGATGCGCCAGATGTTGTTGCGGCGCGAGAAGTAGCGGCATTTTTAGGCACGCAGCACCACGAAATATATTTCACGGTAGAAGAGGGTATAGCCATACTTGATAAGCTGATATGGCACTTAGAAACCTATGATGTAACATCGGTAAGGGCAAGTACGCCTATGTATTTTCTTTCGCAGGCAATTACTAGGGAGGGGGTAAAGGTTGTGCTCTCCGGCGAAGGGGCCGATGAAATTTTCGGGGGTTACCTGTATTTCAGGAATGCGCCTTCGGCAGCCGATTTTCAGAAAGAAACTATAGAGAGGGTACAAAAGCTTTTTACCGCCGATTTGCTGAGGGCAGATAAATCTACCATGGCACACGGGCTTGAGGCAAGGGTACCGTTTCTTGACAAAGCTTTTTTAGAGCTTGCCGTTAAAATAAACCCGTCAGAAAAACAGCCCCAAACCTATAATGGAATAGAAAAATATATACTTCGCAAAGCGTTTGACACACCACAACAGCCTTACCTGCCGGATAGTGTGTTATGGAGGCAAAAAGAACAGTTTAGCGATGGGGTAGGGTATAGCTGGATTAACAACCTTATAGATTATTGTGCCGATATGGTAACCGATGAAGAGCTGGCTAATGCCCAGGAACGTTTCCCTTATAACACCCCGGCAACTAAAGAGGCATATTACTACAGGTCGGTTTTTGCAAAGCATTTCCCACAGGTTAGTGCGGCACAAACCGTAAGGCGCTGGATACCCAAGTGGCAGGCCAATACCGACCCAAGCGGCAGGGCTAACGAAGCACACATAAATGCTGATACCGCTTTATCTTGCCCGGTAAAAATAGATATTGCAGTATAATTTCAGGTTTTTTGGAATTTAGTTTGTTTGTTTGTAGAAAAGCGCTCCCTCACAGGGGGCGTTTTTTGTTTGTGTAGCTTTATGCTGCTATCAAATACAGCAGTTTGTGGTGTTTTTTGCATATCATCAGCATAGTTGGTAACGAATAGTTAGTTTTAATAAATTGTTAATAACTTGGATGCTAAAAACACCCGTTTTGCACAAATATCCTTAGCGTTTTCTTATATTTGTTCGTTAAACTTAAAATTTCGTTAAGAACATATTTTTATGAGTGAGGAAATAAAGAAGAACAATTATTCGGCAGACAGTATTCAGGCCCTTGAGGGTATGGAGCACGTAAGGATGCGTCCTTCCATGTACATTGGCGATGTGGGTACGAGGGGTCTTCACCACCTGGTTTATGAGGTAGTTGATAACTCTATAGATGAGGCACTTGCCGGTCATTGTGATACTATTTATGTTACCATTAATGAAGATAACTCCATTACCGTAGAAGATAATGGTCGCGGTATACCGGTAGATATACATAAAAAAGAAGGCGTATCGGCACTTCAGGTTGTTATGACCAAAATTGGTGCAGGCGGTAAGTTTGATAAAGATTCCTATAAAGTATCGGGTGGTTTGCACGGTGTGGGTGTAAGCTGCGTTAACGCGCTTTCAGACCATTTAAAAGCGACCGTTTTCCGCGAAGGTAAAATCTACGAGCAGGAATATGAAAGGGGGAAGGCAATATATCCTGTTAAGCAGGTTGGCGAAACAGAAAAGAGGGGTACTACAGTAACCTTTAAGCCTGATGCATCTATATTTACCCAGACTACAGAGTATTCTTACGATACGCTTGCAGCACGTATGCGCGAACTGTCTTTTCTTAATAAAGGAATAACCATAACGCTTACTGATAAAAGGGAAACAGATAAAGATGGCAACTTTGTTGCTGAAAAGTTCCATTCAGAAGAAGGGCTTAAGGAGTTCGTTAAATTTCTTGACGGTAACCGTGAACCGATTATTGCCAGTGTAATAAGTATGGAAACTGATAAAGGCGATGTGCCGGTAGAGGTTGCCCTTGTGTATAACACCAGCTATACAGAAAATATATTTTCTTACGTAAACAATATTAATACCCATGAAGGTGGTACACACCTTTCCGGTTTCAGAAGGGGTTTAACCAACACCCTTAAAAAGTATGCCGAAACATCAGGGATGCTCGAAAAGCTGAAATTTGAAATTTCTGGAGATGACTTCCGCGAAGGCTTAACAGCAATCATATCGGTAAAAGTACAGGAACCGCAGTTTGAGGGGCAAACCAAAACCAAGCTGGGTAACCGCGAGGTAGTTGCGCCGGTAAGCCAGGCGGTATCTGAAATGCTGGAAAATTACCTTGAAGAGAACCCTAACGATGCCAAAATAATTGTGCAAAAGGTTATTCTTGCGGCACAGGCGCGCCATGCAGCCAAAAAAGCACGCGAAATGGTGCAGCGTAAAACAGTTATGGGCGGTGGCGGACTTCCGGGTAAATTATCTGACTGTTCTGAGCAGGATCCGGCAAAATGCGAAATATTCCTTGTAGAGGGTGACTCTGCCGGAGGAACTGCAAAGCAGGGAAGGGACAGGGCATTCCAGGCAATTCTTCCGTTAAGGGGTAAAATACTTAACGTAGAAAAAGCCATGCACCACAAAGTATTTGAAAACGAAGAGATACGTAATATTTTCACGGCTCTTGGTGTAACTATAGGTACGGCTGAAGACAGCAAGGCACTTAACCTTGAAAAGCTCCGCTACCATAAAGTGGTTATTATGTGTGATGCCGACGTTGACGGCAGCCACATTTCTACGCTTATACTAACGTTCTTTTTCCGTTTTATGAAAGAGCTTATAGAGAACGGGCACGTATATATTGCTACGCCTCCTTTATACCTTGTTAAGAAAGGGAACCGAAAAGAGTATGCATGGACAGATAACCAACGCGACCAGATAAACCACAGTATGGGTGGCGGCGCCAGCATTCAGCGTTACAAAGGTCTTGGAGAGATGAACGCAGAGCAGCTTTGGGATACTACCATGGACCCTGAGCGCCGAACACTACGCCAGGTAAGCATAGACAGCTTAACAGAGGCCGACAGGATATTCTCTATGCTTATGGGTGACGAAGTGCCACCACGAAGGGAATTTATTGAGAAAAATGCCGCTTATGCCAATATCGACGCATAAGTTTGGCTTTACAATATTTTTTGCTGCAGCACTGTTATTTACAACGGGCAAAGCTGTTGCGCAATCAAACACAGAAGTTTTAGAACAAATGGGGCATCTTATAGACGATGCCCTGTTTTTTTCTAACCAGTATGTTACCCCCGCTACAGATGCTGCCGTTTACCAGGCTGCTTCTGGGTGGATAACAAGTCCGAGAAAACGGGAATTGTGGGATGTATCTCTTGGCATACATACCAATGTGTTTTTTACACCGAAACGTGACAGGGAATTTACTATAATCAATTCTGATTTTACTTTTTTCCAACTAGAGGAGGGGACTTCTGCAACAGTGCCTACCGCTTTGGGAAATGATGACCAGGTATATCTTACCGGTATGCTTGGCGACAGCGAGGTGAGGCTCGAAACGCCGCAGGGCATGGATATGCAAACCGTTGCCTATCCATATCTTCAGGGTTCGGTTGCGCTATGGGGCGGCACAGAACTCGTGGCGAAATATTCTACACGTGTAAGGCTGAAAAAAAGCAACTACCAGGTATATGGTTTTGGTATTAAGCACAACATAAGCCAGTATTTAGACAGCCTTCAGCAAAAAAAAATCCATATAGCTGTTTTAGCTGCCTATTCTAATGAAGATGTTTCCTTTAATTTCCTTGATATTAAAACGGATTACGGAACGCTCGGCATAAGCGAGATAAACGGCATAGTAGATACATGGCATTTTCAGGCAAGCGCTTCTAAAGAATTTGGCAAGTTCGAGGTTTTGGGCAGCTTTATATACAGTACGAGCGATGTTGAATATAAGGTGGGCGGAGAGAAAGGGAGTATAGAGTCGATAATACCGTTACAGGATGTGCTGAACACAAGGCTGAAAGAGATTTACAAAACAAGGGTTAATTATATAGGCGAAGCAGGAGTTTGTTATAAAATTAATAATTTTTCTGTGCAAACTATACTTGCTTTTGGTAAATTTGTAAACACAAATATCTCTTTACAATATTTATTTTAAAAATTAACCAATTTAAAAAAGACATTATATTATGAAAGTTACCATTGTAGGTGCCGGTAATGTAGGCGCTACCTGTGCAGACGTAATATCATACAGGGGAATTGCGAGTGAAGTGGTTTTACTGGATATTAAAGAAGGTTTTGCCGAAGGCAAGGCTATGGATATCATGCAGTGTGCAACCACTACAGGCTTTAACACAAGAGTATCAGGAAGTACTAATGATTACAGCAAGACTGCAGGCAGTAATGTTGTGGTTATTACTTCGGGCATACCAAGAAAACCGGGTATGACAAGGGAAGAGCTTATCGGTATAAATGCAGGTATTGTTAAATCAGTTGCCGATAATGTATTGCAGCACTCGCCGGATGCAATTATTGTAGTAGTATCTAACCCTATGGATACTATGACATACCTTACTCTTAAAGCTACAGGATTGCCAAAGAACAGGATTATAGGTATGGGTGGTGCTCTTGACAGCTCACGCTTTAAATACTACCTCTCAACTGCGCTAAACAAACCTGCTAATGACGTTCAGGGTATGGTAATAGGAGGTCACGGTGATACAACAATGATACCGCTTACAAGGCTTGCGTCTTATAACGGTGCGCCTGTATCTCAGTTCCTTTCTCAGGAAGTGCTTGATAAAGTAGCTGCCGACACTATGGTGGGTGGCGCTACGCTTACAGGGCTTTTAGGTACCTCTGCATGGTATGCGCCGGGAGCTTCTGTTGCTTATCTTGTAGACAGCATACTTAACGACCAGAAGAAGATGATACCATGTTCTGTAATGCTGGACGGCGAGTACGGGCAAAACGATATTTGCATGGGAGTACCGTGTATTATAGGTAAAAATGGTATAGAAGAGATTGTAGATGTACAACTTAACGATAAGGAAAAAGAATTATTTTCTAAAAGTGCTGATGCTGTGCGCAGTATGAATGATGCATTAAAATCTGTGCTTGCATAATAATGTACATGCAAGTTAACAAGGCTGCCACTGGCAGCCTTTTTTTTAAGATATTATTTGGAAATAAATTGTTTAATCTTATGGTAAATTATATA
>NZ_JAMWYY010000049.1:12352-22120 GCF_024305175.1 Flavobacterium sp. | reverse complement strand
TTTATATTAATATATTCATTTTTGATAAGTACACCTGTTTTTTCTCAAACATTAGGCAACTTACTACTCGTTAAAGTTGAAAAAGACCGGAATTTAAAAATTGATAAGCAGAAAATTTTTCTTCATGCTGTTGAGTTAGATACTAATAATATACCGTTAAAAAACACAACTTCTAAACTTATAATCTCTGAAGGTTACACAGACCAACATATTTTAGAATGCATAAACAAAGACTCCATCCACTTAAAAACATTTCGATCTTCTGACAACTTTATTTACAACGGAGGTTTTGGATATAATAACCTGGATATCATTAACCTGTATTCGAAAGAGTTTAAAGAACTCATTGAATTAAAGATAAACTCAAAAGTATATAAAGAAAAGATAAAAGTATCTTACCTATTTATCAGTTGTAAATACTGTATAGGCAACATGGCCAAAAAAGATGGAGAAATGATTGGTTATCAAGGAGAGATAATTCTTCTAATGGATAAACTAAAGGTTGATAGTAAATTTGAGTTAGATACAGATGAAATGTATGATGTAATAAAGTCACTGAATCTAAATGATTTTATTTACTAACCATTATTTTAATGGGTACAAATTCTTTAAGCCTGATTAAAATCCAACTTATGAAAATAGCCGAACTAATTACTCTTACAATGGTTTCAATATTATTTCTCGGCTGTAATAATAAAGAATTGATTAAGCATGACATTGACTTGACAGTTAAATATGGTGATACCTTTAAATCAATAAAGCTTGACGAAGAAGGCAATGGTTTTTACTTTGTACAAAAACTAAACAAGTTGGCAAATGTATACAAATTCAGGTTTAGCACTGATAATGTTGAAACGCTGAATAATAAGTTATCTAATATTGTTTTTGCTGAATGTGAAAACCTGATTAATGTCAGCGATGGTTTACAGTATAACCTATTGCTTGATAAAAAGAATATTTATTCAACTGTTGGTGCCTGTCCTGATTTAAAAGTGAATGATTCTGTCGTAGAACTTTTAATAGAACTAACAGAAAATCTTGAAAAGGAAGAATTATTCACCAGCTATAGTACAATGGTTGCTCCTGAATTTCCTGAAATTATATACTCATTTGAATGATTAATCTAACTTATAAAAGAACTATTCTAATCTTGTTATTTATTACTTGTTTATTTTCCTGTAGCGACAAGTTAATACTTATGGATAATAATAATGATTATATTACAGTTAATAAAAAAAGATATATTACTGTCAATTATATACACACTAAAACTTTAAACACCAAGTCACCTTATCAAATACTAATTATTAACAAAAATGAAAATTCGGTGAATGTATTTTCTACAGTTTTAGAAAACTCTTTAATGTTTTATTCTCATAAAAATATTAGCATAAAAAAGAGTCTGATGATATTTGACAGTCATTATAAAAATTATATGAAAGATGCTGTTCACAGTGGTGAGAAAAAAATTAAGTTTATAGTAATCCCTCCTAATGACACTTTAACTGTAAATATTAATCCTAATGTTATACCTGATGTAAGAAAGATTAGATTAAGATATTATTATTTCATTTCAGATGAAGATAGCAATTTACTTCAAATTGATAACATTCTGCTACTACATTCAGAGGTAGAACTTGATTCGCCTACTAACATCAATAAGGATTAGCACTACCTATATTAATTGCAAAACCTCAATAAAATTAACAATTGTGTAAATTTAAAATTAGCTTTTTCGATTTACTAATTTTGTATCATGAAAAATAGCCACCTGAATACAACTATTGTTATACTCTGCCTATTGCTTGTAGCGGGTAAAATGACTTATAATATATACTCAGTGGTATTTGAAACCGAAAGCAAAAAATGGGAGCAGTTCTTTAATTTAGGTATATTATGTATAATTTTTTATTTCAGTACTACTCAAACAAAGAAGTCATCAAGAAATGTAAAACCAAATTGAATTAACCACATAGTATCCTTATCCATACCGAAATATTAACAAAAAAGCTCCCTTCCGGGAGCTTTAGTTTTCTATTTCATTTTCATGAGCCATTTGCGCATTGAAACTTCTTCATTTATTATCCGTCTCAGTTCTGATATTTTAACCTTGCCCTAAGCCATAATGTCGTGATGGAGAATGGTTACTTGTCTGGTGGATATCTCTGCATTTTACTATATACTAAAGTCTCATTTTAGGATGTTTATAATATGCAAGGCTATCTAAATACTCATCATTTTTATCTCACTTTCCAGAATTTGTATCGGGAATTTTACATATTTGCATTATCAGCTAAATATGCTAATCTACCCAAATATGAAAAAAATTACTTTACTTGTTATATTGCTGCTCAGCACGGCGTGTATTGGGCAGGAGCAAACTACGTTGGCAGACACGCTTGACACAAAATGCAGGCATGAGATTAAAATTGGTCTCTTCAAAGCAATTTTAAGTGGTAAAGTGGAAGCTGGCTATGAAAGGATTATTGCAGAAGACTTTAGCCTTGGCTCTTACGTAATGGTAAATTTTGATCGCACAGGAGCATACATTGAAAACTTTTATGCATCTGCATTTGTAAGATGTTATTTAATGGAATTTGAGGGTCAGTATGCGGATGGATTCTTTGTAGATGCAAACATTAAATATTTGAATGTAACCTATGATGAATATAAACGCTACTATGGAGGTTTACATGATTTTTATGGTTGGGAAGGAGCAGGTTCAGATGACTTTTATCGTTGGACTGGATTTAAGCCAAAGACAACTTACGATGCCATAGCTGTAGGTGCTGCATTAGGGTGGAAATATCAATGGAAAGGTATTTCTCTGGAGTTATTACTTGGGGGTGAACGAAGGCTCTTAAAACTCAACCACATATCAGAATACATGTATCGCGGCGATGCGAATATTTGCTATAGGTTTTAAAACAAAAAAGCTCATCATGGGGGAGTTTTAATTTTCCATGTAATGAAGTGATATTTTTCTCTATAATATAGGCTAAATAGATTCAATCACACTGTCTCATCCCCTAAATAAGTATCAATATCAAAATCTTCATATCCGGTAACGCATTTTTTGACACGTTGCATTACGGCAGGTGTAATTCGCATATATTGTTCTTCCTCAAAAAATGTAATAAGGCTTTCAATTTCATCAGCTTTTGAATTATTCACCATCCACACCCATGTCATCGTCTCGAGTATTTTAAGTACAGTAATATGACTCTGGAAATATGGATTGTCAATCTTTTTCCTTATAAGTTCTAATAACACATTACCCGATTGACCTAGCAATATGTCTTTACCGGCAAACATTATTTCTTTCAATGGTTCACGGGATAGTTGATCTTCTGTAAATACTTCTTTAAGTTGTGAATTATTGCGTATAATCGAAATTATTTCTTCTGATGAATACAATCCATCGAGGAGAGCAATATTGAGTGCATTAATTACATTGGTAATTCTTTCTTTCATATTTATTTTAAAAAGAAAGCTCCCTTCCGGGAGCTTTAGTTTTCTATTTCATTTTCATGAGCCATTTTCGCATGGAAACTTCTTCATTTATTATTCCTCTCAGTTCTGATATCTTAACCCTGTCCTGAACCATAGTGTCGCGGTGGCGGATGGTTACCGTTTGGTCTTCCAGTGTCTGGTGGTCAACCGTAATACAGAAAGGCGTGCCCAGGGCATCCTGCCTGCGGTAGCGGCGGCCAACGGCATCCTTCTCGTCATAGGCTACATTAAAGTCCCATTTAAGGTCGTCTATAATTTCGCGGGCTACTTCCGGTAGTCCGTCTTTTTTAAGTAGCGGAAGCACTGCGGCTTTTGTTGGTGCCAGCACAGCAGGGAGTTGCAGCACGGTGCGTTCTGAACCGTCTTCAAGGGTTTCTTCTTTAAGCGATGTGGCAAATACTGCAAGGAACATCCTGTCTAAGCCAATAGAGGTCTCTACTACATACGGCACGTAGTTTTGGTTCAGCTCAGTATCAAAGAACTGTAGTTTTTTACCGCTAAATTGTTCATGCGCTTTAAGGTCGAAGTCTGTACGGCTGTGTATGCCCTCAAGCTCTTTAAACCCAAATGGGAAGTTAAACTCAATATCTGCTGCTGCATTGGCATAATGCGCCAGTTTTTCGTGGTCGTGAAAACGGTAATTCTCTGCACCCAGGCCAAGCGACATGTGCCATTTAAGGCGGGTTTCTTTCCAGTACTCATACCATTTCATTTCTTCGCCGGGGCGCACAAAAAACTGCATTTCCATCTGCTCAAACTCACGCATACGGAAAATAAACTGCCTTGCTACAATTTCGTTACGGAAAGCTTTACCGGTTTGGGCAATACCAAACGGTATTTTCATCCTTCCGGTTTTTTGCACATTAAGGAAGTTAACAAATATACCCTGTGCCGTTTCCGGGCGCAGGTATAAGTCCATAGCATGTTGCGCTTCTGCACCAAGCTTGGTACCGAACATCAGGTTAAACTGGCGTACCTCTGTCCAGTTCTTGCTCCCGGTATCAGGGTCGGCTATTTCAAGCTCCTCAATAAGCGCTTTTACATCCGCAAGGTTCTCGCTTTCCAGCGAGCGTGCCATGCGTTGTAAAATAGCGTCTTTGCGCTCTAAATATTCTTTGGTACGCGCGTTAGTAGCCTTAAACTCTTCTTCGTTAAAGGCTTCACCATAACGGGCACGTGCTTTTTCTATTTCTTTCTGGGCTTTCTGGTTCAGCTTTTCGGCATAATCTTCTATAAGCACATCGGCCCTGTAGCGTTTTTTGCTGTCTTTGTTGTCTATCAGCGGGTCGTTAAAAGCATCTACGTGTCCGCTGGCTTTCCAGGTGGTTGGGTGCATAAATATAGCGGCATCTATACCTACTATGTTTTCATGCATCTGCACCATAGCTTTCCACCAGTATTCGCGGATGTTCTTTTTCAGCTCGGCGCCGTTTTGCCCGTAGTCATAAACTGCGCTTAACCCGTCATATATTTCGCTCGACTGGAATATAAAGCCATACTCCTTTGCGTGCGATATTACATTCTTAAATATATCGTCTTGTTTTGCCATGCTGCAAAAATAGGAAAAGGTTTTTTTGGATACTGTCCAAAGTAGTATATTTTCCTAAAAAGGTAATCCAGCAAGTCTATCAGAAAGAATTTTGCCTAAACCACTTAGATTATAACTTGTTTTATTAGTCCTTATAAGTAACCTTATTTCAACTAGGAAACTTAAAAATGACTTAACTCTATCATCATCTGATAGACTAAAGTTACCATCTTGAAGAATTTCAGTAGAATCAACATCATCTAATGACATTCCAAAAATTGAAAATATAGATTGAATCTGTACAGTATTTAAACCTTTAGCATTTTCGTAGATCAGGTTTTCATAAAACCTTTCTATTTGTCCATTAATCTCGCTGTAATATGAAGTTGTGGTTTGTAAATTATCATACTTTTTTTTCAAATCATCATTTAAAGTATTTTGCTCGGCTAGCAAGTTAGATTGCGAACTTATGTTTTCGTGAAGAATAGTAATTTGCTGATTGAAATTATCACGTTCAAGTTCCAACGTTTTTTCCATTTGATTTAATTTTTCTTGCCACTCCTCATTAGTTTTTTTCCCAGTTTTGGCTTCTTCAATTTGCCATTCTAAAGTTGCAGCATTTTTTTTCATCTTTAAAAGTGCCAATGACTTTTTATTGCGTATATGTGTTCTTTTACTCAGAATAAATTGCAAAGCCCAATCGAGTAAAAGCATAATTGTTGGTGCTAAAATTGATACAAAAATCGCTTTTACTAATGGGACCCAAATCCTTTTAAAGTTTGGATCATCATAGACTTTATAAATATAATTTATACGCTCTTCAATAGGTTTATGTGACAAAAAAAATACTGATAATACATCCCAATTATATAATATTAATACGATTATATATACTGTTACAATAGGATATTTTAATCTCTCACGGAATAATTTTACTAACTCATTTGAAGTACTTTCGATAATTTTTCAGCTTATTAAACAAAATTAATAATGTTAAATATATAAATACTATTTTATGATTTAATTTTAGCCCATGCTAAAAAGCCTGATTAACCTGCTGTATCCTGAAATGTGTCCCGGCTGCGATGATGTACTGCCTGTCGGCGGTATGCTATTGTGTGCCACGTGCCTGCACGACATGCCCTACACACAGCATCACAAAATAACGGATAACGAAACCTATAAAAGGTTTTATGGCAGGCTGCCCTTAGAACACGCATCATCATTGGTCTATTTTCATAAAGAGGGTATAGTGCAGCAGCTTATACACCAGCTTAAATATAAAGGCAGGCAGGATATAGGCGGCTTTATGGGGCAATGGGGTGCGCTTAAGCTGAAAGAGGTTGATGCGCTACGCGATGTAACCGATATTATACCCGTACCGCTTCACCCTAAAAAGCTGAAGGAACGCGGCTATAACCAGGTTGCAGCTTTCGGGCATGCAATTGCAGAGGGTTTAGGGGCAGCCTACACTGAAGATGTACTTATAAGAACGAGCTATACCAAAACCCAGACTAAGAAAAACCTCGAGGCAAGGGCAGCTATTATAGGCTCTGCTTTTGATGTGCGGTATAGCGAGCAACACCACAACAAGCACTATTTGCTGATAGACGATGTTGTTACCACGGGCGCCACGCTCGAATCTTGCGGAAGGGCACTGCTTACAATACCCGGTGCAAAGCTTAGTATTGTTACGATTGCCTATGCACATTCTTAAATTTTAAAAAACATTTTATTTCCACTGAATATAATTGTTATTTTGTGCAGATAATGATTTCACCATGCTGAAGAACAGGATACTCATTTACATGATAATTGCCGTATTGGCTCTTACCGGCTGTGCAAAGCGCGGTAATATTACCGGAGGGCCTTTAGACACCATTCCGCCCGTGCTGGTTAGCAGCTCGCCAAAAAATATGAGCACCAATTTTACCGGCAAAGAAATACGCATCAATTTTAATGAGTATATCAAGATAAAGGATGTAAACAAGCAGCTTATTATTTCACCACCAATGACTACGCCGCCGGTTATTACGCCTGCCGGTAGTGCCAGCGAATACATCCGTATTAATATAAAAGATACGCTAGAGCCCAATACAACCTACAGCTTTAACTTCGGGCAAAGTATTACCGATAACAACGAAGGTAACCCCTACTCTCAATTTAGGTTTGTATTCAGTACCGGAAGCTATATCGACTCGCTTTCGCTTGGCGGAAAGATAAAAGATGCCTACAGCCTCGAAACCGATAATTTTGTTACCGTAATGCTGTATGAGGAAAATGAAGCTTATAATGACTCCACCATATACAAGCAGCAGCCCCGCTATGTTACCAACACACTCGACAGTATGGTAATGTACTCACTGCAAAACCTTAAAGAAGGCAGGTACAGGCTTTTTGCTTTAAAAGATGGCAACAACAATTATAAATACGAACCCAAAAGTGACAAAATCGCATTTCTCAATCAGACCATTACCCTACCTAACGACACATTATATCAGTTAGAGTTATTTAAAGAAAAACTGCCTTATAAACCTAAAAAGCCAAGCCAGGTTTCATCTAACAGGCTGGTGGCAGGCTATGAGGGAAGTATAAAACCTGAGGAAATTAAAGTTAAGGTAAACCATGCTGTTACAGGCGAAGCCATACAAAGCCTGGTTACAAACATGAAAGATAAAGACTCGGTGCAGGTATGGCTGCCACGCAATATAGTTGCCGACTCCCTTAAAGTTAACGTAGCCTATCGCGACTCTATTAAAGAGTATAATGTGCGGTTTAAAGAGATGAAGGCTGCCGATTCACTGTCGGTTACTGCAGTACAAAAGGGAGGCATCCACTTTCGTGAAAAATTTACGCTGCAAATGGCAACACCGCTTATTGCTGTTGACAGTACTAAAATAAGCCTAATGCAAAAAGACAGCACTGCGCTTACCTTTACACATGTGTACGATGCTTTTAAGCAGGAGCTTAAGTTTGATTTTGTAAAGGATGAGAACCAAAAGTACACTTTTACGCTTTTGCCAGGTGCACTGCGCGACTTTTACGGTAAAGAGAACGACACAATCACCTATAATCTATCTACAACAGGATATGCCGATTATGGCAATTTGTTTATCACGTTGCAGAACGCTAAGCGTTTTCCGCTGATAGTGCATGTAACCGATACTAAAGGCGAAATGATTGCAGAATATTACTCTGAAGGCGAAACCAAGGTTAGCTTTGAAAACTTGCAACCTGCTTTATACCGATTAAGGGTTATATATGATGATAACGGCAACCGTGAATGGGACACTGGGAATTACCTTGAAAAAAGACAGCCTGAACAGGTTATCTATACCCCGAAAACCATAGACCTGCATGCCACCTGGGACATGGAGGAAACCTTCGACCTTAGCGTTGGGGGTGGAGGGTAAAACTGTCCCTATCGTTCAGAAACCCGAACTTAGCCCGGATTTCGCCAAGGTGGGCTTTATCCAACTCTGTTGTTTGTACATCTTCATAGGCAAACGGTTCCAACAAATAATTGCCAAGCCCGTCTATAACCTGTGAGTGGCCGTTGTAGTTATTGCCATTCTCATCCTGCCCGTTGCGGTTGAGGCCTGCCACATAGCACATATTTTCTATAGCTCTGGCTTGCAGTAATACATCCCATGCCTGTATGCGTGGCTGAGGCCAGTTGGCAACATACAGCAACAGGTCATAATCTTCCGTATTACGTGCAAAAACAGGAAAGCGCAGGTCGTAACACACCTGCGGGCATATCTTCCAGCCACGGTACTCTAAAATCAATTTATTGCTGCCTGCAGTATAGTGCTTATGCTCACCTGCAAGTGTAAATAAATGGCGCTTGTTATAAGTCTTGTAACTGCCGTCAGGATATACAAAATAAAGGCGGTTGTAGTAATTGCCGTTTTCCTTTATTACAAGGCTGCCTGTTATGGCGCAGTCTTTTGCCTTAGCCATTTGCTGCATCCATTGCACCGATTCGCCGTTGCTGTCTTCCGCTACGCTTTCCGGGTTCATGGTAAAACCTGTAGCAAACATTTCAGGCAGCAAAATCAGGTCGGTAGCCTCTATACTGTTTATTTTTTCGGTAAAGTTATCGCGGTTGGCTTTGTGGTCTTCCCACGTTAAATGGGTTTGTATAAGGGAAATTTTCATTATCGGATTTTATATTCCATGAAGTTAGTAAAAGTAATCTAAAATGAGAAATAGTATAATAAAGAGACCCACAGCCTAAAAATAGTTGTGGGTCTCCATCGAACTAAGTATTTTAAATCTAATTTAATTTAGCCTAAAGTTACTGACAAGCCTTCTTTGGCTTTTTTGTACTGGTAAGGCCATAATAAAATATGGAGAGTAGAATTGCAATGTTGAAAAACCTTTCCCAAATTAAAGATTGCGTGTCATAGATGAAAGTATAGACATCATAAATTAGTTTTGACAACACGACTAATAAACTAAAGATAATAAAATATTTCTTCATGATAGGATAAATTAATCCATGTTAGCGCTTATGCAGAATTTACAATACAAACAATAATAACTAGTAACAACAATATAAATTTAATTTCTAATTTTTATTATTCATGCGAATCTTGAACAATTAACATTTGTTGAATTTAAAAAGTGAGTCTCAACGTTTTTATATGCAGTTCATCTAAAACTGTTGCACCAACCGCACCACTGCCTTACTTTTGACATCAAATAGCAATAGTAAATTAATT
>NZ_JAMWYY010000049.1:0-12252 GCF_024305175.1 Flavobacterium sp. | reverse complement strand
TTTACGGTATTTTTGGGGGCAAAAAAGCGATACAAACACTGTATCGCTTTTTTTTATGTTTAATAACGGTTCAATTACATCCCGCACCGGCACCTCAACGTTTTTATATGCAGTTCGTCTAAAACTGTTGCAGCAGCCGCACTCCTGCCTTACTTTTGAAATCAAATAGCAATAGTAAATTAATTTTTACGGTATTTTTGGGGGCAAAAAAGCGATACAAACACTGTATCGCTTTTTTTTTGTTTATATTTTAAACACATAATATTTACAGTTTAATGATTGTATATTAATATTTTAAATAAATAATTGTTTTGTAAATTATAATACTCTATTTTTGCAGGCAAATAGTATTAGTAAATTTAATTTACGGTATTTTTTGGGGGCGAAAGCGGGAACTATGTTTCCGCTTTTATTTTTTAAGTTTGAACAAAACAAAAAAACGGATGCATCTGCATGCACCCGTTTGTATCTCCACATCAAGAAATATTATTTTTCGTTGGCATAGCGCCTTGCTACCTCTTCCCAGTTTACCACATTAAAAAATGCATCAATATAATCCGGCCTCCTGTTTTGGTAGTTCAGGTAATAAGCATGTTCCCACACGTCAAGTCCAAGAATTGGTGTGCCTCCGCAGCCAATTTCCGGCATTAGCGGATTATCCTGGTTTGGTGTGCTGCATACCTCAAGCTTACCGCCCTGGTGCACGCAAAGCCATGCCCAGCCCGAACCGAACTGCGTAGCGGCAGCCTTTGCAAATTTAGCCTTAAACTCATTAAAAGAGCCAAAAGCCTTTTCTATTGCGGCTTCAAGCTCACCTGTTGGCTCTCCGCCGCCCTTTGGCGACATTACCTGCCAAAAAAGGTTGTGGTTATAATAACCTCCGCCATTGTTACGAACTGCGGCGTTAGACAAATCAAGGTTTATAAGTATATTCTCGATGGTCTTGCCTTCAAGGTCAGTACCCTCTATGGCATTATTAAGGTTGGTAGTATATGCATTGTGGTGCTTGGTATGGTGTATTTCCATAGTACGTGCATCTATATGAGGCTCAAGGGCATCATAGGCGTAAGGAAGTTTAGGTAATTCAAAAGCCATAATATGTGCGTTTTTAAAAGATTAATATTAATTTTAATCCAAATTTAGAGATTTTATACTTTAAAAGAAATAAGAATTTGTTATAATTTCTCTTACTAAATTTAAATTCTTACTAAAAACAAGTGGCAAAATCTGCATTTACTATATATAACGCTTCTGCCGGTTCGGGCAAAACCTACACGCTGGTAAAAGAATACCTTAAAATACTCCTGCGCTCGGGCGAAGATGATACCTACCGCAAGATACTGGCAATAACTTTTACCAACAAAGCGGTAGAAGAAATGAAAAACCGTATCATTTTCAGCCTGTCCGACTTTTCTAAAGATGAGCCTGCACCGCGCGCGGAAGCACTTATTACTGTCCTTTCGCAGGAAACGGGGCTGTCGCCTGCCACTATAAAAGATAAGTCGAAAGCTATCATCAAAAACATTATTCACAATTATGCTTCTTTTGATATTTCTACCATCGACAGGTTTACGCACAAGGTAATACGTGCCTTTGCACACGACCTTAACCTGCCGGTATCATTTGATGTATCGCTCGAAACCGAAAACCTGCTGAAGGAAGCAGTTGATGCCATTATTGCCAAAGCAGGCGAAAATGATGTGCTTACATCGTTACTGGTAGATTTTTCTCTGGATAAAACCGATAACGACAAAAGCTGGGATGTTACTTATGAACTGTTTGAAACAGGCAAGTTGCTCATCAACGAAAACAACCGTAATGAACTGGGGCAGTTCCGTGAAAAAACCATAGAAGAGTTCCTGCTGATAAAAGAAAAGCTGCGCCAGGCAGTTGCTGCTTTAGAGGCCGATTGCAAGGGGCTGGGTAACCAGCTAAACGATTTGTTGGAGCAGGAAGGCATAGACCCGAAGTCGTTCTCGCGGCAGGACTTTCCTAAACATATCGGTTATATAATTGATGGCACTCTAAAGCCTGCACATAAAAAATACTATGAGGCCGATGACATAAAAATAAACAAAGGCGCTAAAGACCGTTTGGCTATAGAGGGGGTAACGCCAATCCTTCTCGGCCTGCTGCAAAAGGTGTATAAGAATTACGAAAAGAAAAACTTTTATGAGGCTTTCCTCAAAAATATAACACCGCTTTCGCTATTAAATTCTATAAGCCAGGAACTGGAGCGCATACAAAAAGAGCAAAACGTGCTTTCTATATCCGAGTTTAATGCTATCATCCATAAAGAAATACAAAACCAGCCGGCACCTTTTATATATGAGCGGCTTGGTGAGCGCTACCGCCATTTTTTTATAGATGAATTTCAGGATACGAGCCAGATGCAATGGCAAAACCTGATTCCGCTGATTGATAACGCACTGGCACAGGAGGACCTTCAGGGCAATAAAGGTTCGCTTATGATTGTGGGCGACCCCAAACAGTCTATATACCGCTGGCGTGGCGGCAAGGCAGAGCAGTTTATCGGCCTCAGCAAACGCTACAACCCCTTCTCTAACCCCGATATGGATGTTATTAACCTGGGTCGCAATTACAGGAGTTACAGCAATATCATAGATTTTAACAACGCGTTTTTTTGTTTCCTGTCTGATAAGTTTGAAGATGCCGATTATTGCGAACTGTACCGAAACAGCAGCAGGCAGGAGCTTAACGATAAACAGGGCGGTTATGTAAGCATATCTTTTATAGCCGAAACAGAAACAGATGAAGCGGATATGCCCCGCGACCGGAACGAGCTGTATCTTGAAGCTACCCTTGCCACCATACAAAAAGCAGTTGCCCGCGGTTTTAATTATAAAGATATTGTACTGCTTACCCGCAAGCGGCAGCCGGGGGTATTGCTTGCCAATTACCTGACCGAGCAAGGCGTGCCGATATTATCTTCTGAAACGCTGCTGATAGAAAATGCCACCGAGGTAAAACTGATTATAAACCTGCTGCGCTACCTTAAAAGCAATGAGAACAGAGAGGCAAAAGCCCATTTTTTATATTTTGTTGCCAGCAACAGGATGCAGGGCAGCGAAATACACAATTTTATATCCGAGGGGATAGAGCAGCCTACGGAAGAAGTGCTTGAGGCATGGCTGCAAAGTAATGGCGTAAAAATATCCTTTAGGGACTGCCGGAAAAAATCGCTTTATGAAGCGGTAGAAACCATTGTTGATGCTTTTATAAAAGAAAAAGCCAACCAAAGCTATGTGCAGTATTTTCTTGACCTGGTGCTGGAGCGCGACATCCGTACGCAGTCGGGCATATCCGACTTTTTAGAGTATTGGGATAACAATGGCTCAAAATTCAGCATCCCCTCGCCCGAAGGTAATGATGCCGTACGGATCATGACGATACACAAATCAAAAGGGCTGGAGTTCCCCGTAGTAATTTTCCCTTTTGCCGAAGAAGATTATGCACGTGCCCCGCGCAGCAAGATGTGGCTGGAGCTTGACGATGAAACGTTCGGTTTCCAGAAGGCGCTTATAGACAGCAATAAGAGTGTTGCCGAGTATGGCGAGCGCGGCGCAGAACTCTATAAAATAAAGGAGCAGGAAGAACTGCTCGACAACATTAATATATTATATGTGGCACTGACACGTGCCGAAGAGCAGCTTTATATTATATCGGGCCGCAACTTTACAGCAAGGGGCGAGCTTACCGATAATATGTCGTCTTTATTTATAAGCTACCTGCAAAGTATTAATGCTTATGACAACCTTAAAGACGAATATGAGTTTGGCAAACCGGAACGCCTTTCTGAACCGGAAGCGCACTATGGGCAGCAGCAAACTATAGAGGTAGTAACGCAACATTTTAATCCGCGGGCAGTTAAGATAGCCCAGCGCGAGGCGCTGATGTGGGGTAGCAGGCAGCAGCAGGCTATAGAATTTGGTAACGTTACCCACGAAATTTTGTCTTTCATTAAAACAGCGGCAGATATACCTATGGCGCTTATGAAGGCTGTAGAGTCGGGATTAATTGTACAGAGCCAGAGCGAAACTGCCGCCGAAACCCTGCATAAAATTGTACAGCACCCACAGCTACAGGATTTTTTTGCTGAAGATAATATAGTGTATAACGAGCAGAGTATTATAGGCAATGCTTTGGCTACCATCAAGCCCGACAGGGTGGCTGTGCGCAATGGCATGGCCTACCTGCTGGATTATAAAACAGGCGACCATAATGCGCGTTATGAAAACCAGCTTAACGGCTATCAGGCCGCACTGGCAGAGATGGGATTTAGTGTAGCCCGCAAAACACTGGTATATATAGGTGAAGATATAAATGTGGTAGATTTACCCATGTAAGGTTAAGGCAGGAATATGCTTTCTGTATCTTTGCAATTATTTTTACAATTCCATTTAAGGAAATAATATAATCATACAACAACAAACTATAATACTATCATGTACGGAAAAATTAAAGATTATCTGGCTAATGAGCTGGAGCAGATAAAAGAAAACGGCCTTTACAAAAAAGAGCGCATAATTGCTTCGCCGCAGGATGCTGAAATTACGCTTACAGACGGCAGCAAGGTGCTTAACTTTTGTGCAAACAATTACCTGGGGCTTTCATCGCACCCGGAAGTAATACAGGCAGCAAAAGATACACTGGACAGCCACGGCTTTGGTATGTCGTCAGTGCGCTTTATCTGCGGAACGCAGGATATACACAAGGAGCTGGAACAAAAGATTGCCGATTTTTACGGTACTGAAGACACTATATTATATGCCGCGGCTTTTGATGCCAACGGTGGTGTTTTTGAACCGTTACTGGGCGAAGAGGATGCCATAATATCAGACAGCCTTAACCACGCCTCTATTATAGATGGTGTGCGCCTGTGCAAAGCGGCACGCTATCGCTACGAAAACAACAATATGGAGCAGCTTGAAGAGATGCTTATAAAGGCCAATGAAGAAAACAGGAGGTTTAAAATTATTGTTACCGATGGTGTTTTCTCTATGGATGGCCTTGTTGCCCCGCTTGACAAGATATGCGACCTTGCCGATAAATATGACGCGTTGGTAATGGTAGACGAATGCCACGCGGCAGGCTTTATTGGCATGACCGGAAAAGGAACTCCCGAAGCCAAAGGCGTTATGGGGCGTGTAGATATCATTACAGGCACGCTTGGCAAAGCACTGGGTGGCGCTATGGGTGGCTATACTACAGGTAAAAAAGAAATTATAGAAATGCTTAGGCAGCGCAGCCGACCTTACCTTTTCAGTAACTCGCTTGCACCGGCTATTGTTGGCGCATCTATAAAGGTGTTCGACCTGCTTAAGAACGACACTTCTTTACGCGACAAGCTGGAGTGGAATACCAACTACTTTAAAGAGGGAATGAAAAAAGCAGGATTTGATATTATAGACGGCGACAGTGCCATTGTGCCCGTAATGCTGTATGATGCCAAGCTGAGCCAGGTTATGGCAGATGAACTTTTAAAGAAGGGCATATATGTTATAGGGTTCTTTTTCCCTGTAGTACCAAAGGATAAAGCACGCATAAGAGTACAGCTTTCTGCGGCTCATACTAAGGAACATTTGGACAAAGCAATTGCCTCATTTACAGAAGTTGGGAAAGCGTTAACTATTATTTAACTACAATTTAGCGGGTTTAGTAGGATAATTTTTAATAAATCGTTTTGCTGTTAACACACAACAGAGTAAATTTGTTCTTGATATAACCTATTTGTAATTAAAATAAAAAAGTATGAGACATCTTAACAAACTGTTCGTTGCTGCACTTATGGCAATGGGACTTAACGCCCATGCGCAGGACGAAAACAACCCTTGGGCCGTTTCATTTGGTGCCAATGCAGTAAGTACACGTTTTGGCGCTGCTTCTGAATTTGGTGACCAGTTCAGCGGCTATTTTGACGCTAAAGAACACTGGAACGTCCTTCCTTCTGTATCTTATCTGAATGTATCGAGGCACATTGGCCAAGGTTTCGTATTTGGAGTAACAGGTTCCGTAAACAAAATAGACAAACTTTCAACCCGTACTCCGGGTACACAAGACTACACAGTAACAGATCCGGGTGACCTATCTTACTACGGTGTAGATGGTACTATTAAGTACAGCTTCCTTAGCCTTCTTGGCACAAGCTGGTTCGATCCAAGCCTACACCTAGGTGGTGGTTACACATGGATTGACGAAAAAGGTAACGGTACACTAAACGGTGGTCTTGGTGTTACTTTCTGGTTTGCAGAAAACGTGGGCCTTTCATTATCTTCAACTTACAAGCATACGTTTGAAGATCAGGCAGAAGCTAATGTACCAAGGCACATACAGCACATGGCCGGCCTTACTTTCAAATTCGGAGGTAAAGACACAGATAAAGATGGTATCTATGATAAAGACGACCTTTGTCCTGAAGTACCCGGACTACCACAATTCCAGGGATGTCCTGACTCAGATGCTGACGGAATACAGGATAGCCAGGATGACTGCCCTCAGGAAGCAGGACTTGCTGAACTTAACGGATGCCCTGACAGGGATGGTGACGGTATAGCTGATAAAGATGACCAGTGCCCGGATGTAGCAGGTATAGCAAGCATGATGGGTTGCCCTGATACTGACGGTGACGGTATTGCTGATAACAGCGACCAGTGCCCTAACGAAGCAGGACCAAAAGCTAACAACGGTTGCCCTTGGCCTGACACTGACGGTGACGGCGTTCTTGACAAAGACGATCTTTGCCCAGAAGTAAAAGGCACATCTGCTAACCGTGGTTGCCCTGAAGTAACTGAAGAAGTTATGAAGCAACTTAACGAGTATGCAAGAACAATCCTGTTCAACAGTGGTAAAGCTTCTTTCAAAGATGAAACACTTCCTGTGCTTCAAAACATGAAAGAAATCTTTAAAGAATATCCACAGGCAAGATTCAGCATTGAAGGACACACTGACAGCGATGGTAGCAACGCACTTAACCAGACACTATCTGAAAACAGGGCTGCTGCAGTAGTTAACTATCTTGTTGAAAACGGAATTGCCCGTGACAGGTTAATGTCTACAGGTTTCGGTGAAACTAAACCAATTGCTTCTAACAAAACTGCTGCCGGTAAAGCACAGAACAGAAGGGTTGAGGTTAAACTTATCAAGTAATAACTGATATAACCAAAATAAACTGAAAATGCCTCCGCTATGCGGGGGCATTTTTTTATTTTTATAGCATGGCCGGGCAAACATTTTTAGACAAACTCAGTACGCAGCTTGTTACCGATTATGGTAACTCATTATCAGGTATTACTATAATACTTCCCAATAAAAGAGCCCGTATTTTTTTAATAGAAGCCCTTAAAAAAAAGCTGTCGGAAGTTGTTTTTGCTCCCGAAATAATAAGCATAGAAGATTTTATACAGGATGTTGCCGGCGTGCGCAGCATAGACACTATAGAACTGCTCTTTGAGTTCTATAGTGTTTACTTAGGGCTTACCCCAAAAGATAAGCAACAGCCTTTTGAAAACTTTGCCAACTGGGCTAAAACACTGTTGCAGGACTTTAATGAAATAGACCGCTACCTGCTTAACCCAAAGCATGTACTCTCTTACCTGAAAGATATAGAAGAGCTAAGCCATTGGTCACTGGATGTGGAGAACCACACCGGGATGATTAAAAATTATCTCGAATTCTGGGAGCTGCTGCCTAAATATTATGAGGCACTGTACAGCCACCTCATCAAAAAAGGGGCAGGTTATCAGGGGCTTATTTACCGGGAAGCAGTAAAGAACATCAACCACTTTTCTGACGCTTTTGCAAAAGACCAGCTAATTTTTGCGGGGTTTAATGCCCTGAACGCTGCCGAAGAAAGCATTATTCAGCACCTGCTTACATGCGGCCAGGCAAAAATATACTGGGATATAGACCAGGCTTTCCTTAATGACCCCTACCATGACGCTGGCTTGTTTATCCGAAGGTTTAAAAAAGAATGGTGCCAGTTTTACGGCCAGCCATTTGAGTGGGTAGCCGATGAGTTCAGCAAGGAAAAGAATATTACTATAATCGGCACACCTAAAACGGTGGGGCAGGCAAAAATTGCAGGAAAGATTATAGAAGAAATCCAGCAAAGCGGGCAGTCTCTGGATAAGACCGCCGTAGTGCTGGGAGAGGAAAACCTGCTGGTACCTTTATTGTACAGCCTTCCGCTGGGTGTGGGTGGGCTTAACATTACCATGGGTTACAGCAGCCGCAACAACCCTGCACAGATACTGGTGCAAAAGCTGTTTAAAATGCATACTAATGCATTGCAAAGAAGTGAAAAAAGCTACACGCTGTACTATCGTGAAGTACTTGATATACTAACCCACCCGCTTGTAGAGCCTTTTAGCGGCGCTGCAAAGTTGACAGAAACCATCAACAGAAACAACATTACATTTTTATCGCACAGTAAACTGTTTGACATCCATCCGGATGCATCTCCATTTTTCAGGCTGCTCTTTGACAGGTGGGACGACGATGCAGGCATTGTTTTGCAAAGGTTGTCTGACATCATCATAAGCCTTAAAGGTTTCCTGAGCAATGATGAGGAAGAAGATAAAATAACAAAGGCTTTTTTATATTCCATTTTTAAGGTTATAAACAAGCTCATCAATTATTATGAGAACCATCCGCAAATGGCGGGGCTTGCCATACTGCAATCGGTTTACAAACAGGTAATAGAACTTGCCGAGGTATCTTTTGAGGGCGAGCCGCTTTTGGGACTGCAGGTAATGGGCGTGCTGGAGAGCCGTGTACTCGATTTTGAAAATGTTATTATTACCAGCATGAACGAGGGTAAATTCCCCGCAGGAAAAACACAAAACTCGTTTATACCGTTTGATGTAAAGCGCGAGCTGGGCCTGCCAACCTATAAAGAAAAAGATGCCATATACAGCTACCACTTTTACCACCTGCTGATGCGGGCTAAGAATGTTTACCTGCTGTACAATACCGAAAGCGAAGGTCTTGATGCCGGCGAGCGGAGCCGTTTTCTTACCCAGTTGGAAATTGAGCAGAAACCCGCACATAATCTTAAAAGTGTTATCTATAATGCCTACCTGCCCGACATAGCTTATAAACCTATGCTGATACCGAAATCGTCAGAGGTTCAAGAACGGCTAAAGGAAATTGCCACAGGTAAGGGTTTTTCGCCATCGGCATTAACGAGCTACATCCGTAACCCGATACAGTTTTATTACCAAAGGGTGCTGCGCATTCGAGAAGTGGATGAAGTAGAGGAAAGCATTGCACTAAACACGCTTGGCACCATAATACACGGCGCACTTGAGGAGCTATACAAACCCTATCTGGGTAAATACCTTGCTGTGCATGATATAGAAAATATGGCTGCGCTGGCGAATGATGAAGTTATGCGGCAGTTTACGGCTGTGTATAAAGAAGGCGAAATAAAAAAAGGGCGTAACCTGCTGGCTTTTGAAGTAGCCAAACGCAACGTGCAGAATCTGCTGAAACAGGAGAAAGAACTGCTAAAGGCAGGCGACAGCGTAAAAGTACTGGCATTGGAACATACTTTTGAACGCTGGCTTGAAGATGCACGGCTGCCCTACCCTGTAAAAATTGCGGGAAACATAGACCGGATTGAAGAACGCAACGGCAAAATAAGGATAACCGATTACAAGACCGGTAAAGTTGATAAGTACAACCTTACCCTTAAAACATGGGATGGGCTATCGGGCGATATCAAGAATGAGAAGATAATACAGTTGCTTACTTATGCTTTTATGTATGAACCGCTTGCAGGGTGCAAAGAAATTGAAGCAGGCATTATATCATTCAAGAATATGAAAAGCGGCTTTATGAACTTTTGCTATAAAGATGCGATAGACAAATCACTGCCCGTAATTGAGGTTATAGATAAAGATATCCTTGCAGATTACACTTCGCAACTGGTATTGCTCATTAATGAGATACTGGATGCGGAAGTGCCGTTTGAGGAGGTGACAGATTAATAAGAAATTGATAAATTAGCACATATCCCACTATTGCCTTATGAAAAAACTTCTATTTCTTTTGTTTGCATTTCCTTTATTAATATTTTTTGCCTGCTCCGGTAATACTAAAAAAGCAGTAGCTTTCAATAAAGAATTAGAGATTAAACAAGAAGGATGTCCAAAGTGTTTAGTTCAATTTGAGGAGTGTATTAAACCCTATGACAAGGCATATATAGACGCCGTTGAAAAAGCAGCGGATAAGCGTAAAGAGGGTACTATTACCAAAGAGAAATACAAACAGATTTGTGATGAAGTAAGGTTAATTAAAAATAAAGGAGAAAGAGCTTGTGCAGATGAGTTAAAGAAATGTTGTTTAGATGAAACCCGCGATAATCAAAATAAGCAAAAAGAAAATGGGGAGGGTTCAAATACTATAATGTAATTGACCGTATCAACATTTTTTAAAAAAATCCAGTAGTTCCTTTAGCAGTGCTTCGCGGTTTTCGATGTGGCTCATGTGCCCGTCAGGATATGTAATAAGTTTTGCCGCAGTATTATCTATTTGGTCATAATGCTCACTATAAGGCAGGCTCTGGTCTTTTTCGCCTAATACCACCATAACAGGGTACGGTGCAAAATGCAGTATTACCTCACGGTCTTTGCGCACTTTCATGCCCTCTAACGCTGCCACAATACCCTGCAGAGGCGTTTGCAATGCCTGGGCGCGCAGCGCCTCAATCTCAGGTATAAAACGCTCACGGTTCTCCTCGCTGAAAAGGTTGCTTATAGCAAGCCTTATAAATCCCGATGCATCTTTTTTAACAGCTTTGATAGCCCTGTCTCGGTTTAGTTTCTTTTCTTCACTGTCGGGCCTTGCAGTAGAGTTTTGCAGCACAATACCTTTTACCATGTCGGGGTACAGCTCTGCAAAAGCCATAGCCACATAACCGCCCATAGAATGCCCAACCAGTATAGCCTTCCGGATGCGCAACTCATGCAGTACCGCATGTACCGCATCGGCCATATCTTCCATTGTGTGTATGTAGCCCAGGCAGCCTGTTTCGCCATGCCCCAAATGGTCTAATGTTACAACCCGGTACTTCTTTAAGAATTCGGGTTTTAGATCATCCCACATCGTCTGGTTTTCTAAAAAACCATGCAGCAGCACAACGGCAGTACCTTTACCTGAATCGGTATAGCTGATGTTGATATTTTTATAGGCGAGTTGCACGTTTAAACCTTATCTGTTTACTGTTAAAGCACCGCAAAATTACAGCATATTGCCAACAGCTACAATGCCTTGCTGTTAAATAACGGCTATTTATTTTGTTCGGCTTCCATACGTTCCAGCATGGCTTTCATCTGCGCTATTTCTTCCTGCTGCGATTTAATTATCTGGTTGGCGAGTTCGCGTGCCTCCGGGTCGCTTATATTAGCACGAGTGCTGGTTAGTATGGCAGAAGAATGGTGCGGTATCATGGCTTTCATCCATTGCTCATCCCCTACCGGTATTTGCTGCCGCAACCCGAAAAGGCATATAATAAACAGCACTCCCGCCCCGCCCATTATACCATAGTTGAGTTTCTTTTTAGGGTACATGCCCCACATAAAAAGCATCATGCTTACCGCCATAGGGCATATCATCAGGAAGGTCATATACGTTCTTGCGGTACTCAAATAAACATCATCCGATTCATACACATTAAGATACATAACGCCGTACATCAGCACGAACGAAACCGCCATCATCAGGAAAAATTTTAAGTAAGCTGTTTTCATAAAAGTTCTGTTTTAAGTTGCCTTATAAATTTACCGCTTAAAGAAACCACTTACAATCAACAGGTTGTTTTTTGTAATAAAATTAAGATACCTGATAAATATTTATATTTGAATACTAAACAATTAAAAAATGAACAGGCTGGTTATTATTGGTAATGGTTTTGATTTGGCACACGGACTCCCAACCGGGTATTGTAATTTTATTAATTGGTATTGGGAGAGAGTATTGAACATATTATCTTCTACAAATAACTTAAATGAGGTTAAATTTGAAGATAATTTATTATTTATACGATTTGCATTCAAGGAAAGTAGTTGGCTAAAAGCTAATAATGAATATAAAAAAGTTAAAAACTATAGTGATTTAAACAAATTTGTTAGCAAATTTTCAGAATCTTATGACCCGCAATATTACAAACAATATGATAGATGTAGATTGAATTTTAATAATAATTTTTTTAAAATAATATGTGATAAGCAC
>NZ_JAMWYY010000048.1 GCF_024305175.1 Flavobacterium sp. | reverse complement strand
GGCACTAAGCGTGTCCTTTACATTAGAGATAACAATTTCCTGCATCTCCATGTTAAAAGAAATGGAATCATTCTCTGTTACACCCTTAACGGTATCAGTAACAATTTCCTGCGCATTTGCAGAAACTGAAATGATAGCCAGCAACAGGAACAAAAACCGTGTTTTCATCTTCTTAAAATTTAATTCAAAAATATGCATTTATACGTAACTCTGTTTTCAAATTATTAATTTAGCGAAAAATCATAAAAATAATCTATGTCTTCAAAATCTGTTTTAAACGACAACTCAATTACTTTTCTCGAAAAATACCTCAATAACGCCTCTCCTACCGGCTTTGAAGCCGAGGGACAAAAAATATGGATGGAATATCTGAAGCCCTATGTAGATACTTTTATTACCGATACCTATGGCTCTGCTGTGGGTGTAATTAACCCCGATGCACCTTACAAGGTAGTTATAGAGGGCCACAGCGACGAAATATCGTGGTATGTTAACTACATTACCGATAACGGACTTGTTTATGTAATCCGCAACGGTGGGTCAGACCACATGATTGCCCCATCTAAGCGTGTCAATATCCATACCAAAAACGGAATTGTGAAAGGTGTATTCGGCTGGCCGGCCATACACACCCGCAACCGCAGCAAAGAAGAGCCGGCAAAGATTGAAACCATTTTTATAGACCTGGGCTGCAATACCAAGGAAGAAGTAGAAAAGCTTGGTGTTCATGTAGGTTGTGTAATTACTTATCCTGACGAGTTTATGGTGCTTAACGACAACAAATTTGTTTGCCGTGCCATTGACAACCGCATTGGCGGGTTTATGATTGCCGAAGTAGCACGCCTGCTTCATGAAAACAAAAAGAAACTGCCTTTCGGGTTGTATATAACCAACTCTGTACAGGAAGAAGTAGGACTTCGCGGTGCCGAAATGATTACCAAAACAATTCGCCCAAATGCTGCCATAGTTACCGATGTTTGCCACGATACCACAACGCCTATGATAGATAAGCGTATTGAAGGTGACACTACAATAGGCAAGGGGCCGGTTATTACCTATGCCCCTGCTGTGCAGAACAAGCTGCGCGAACTGATTATTGATACCGCAACTGCTAATGAAATACCTTTTCAGAGGCTGGCTTCATCTCGCGTTACAGGTACCGATACTGATGCTTTTGCCTACAGTAACGGTGGTGTGGCAAGTGCACTAATATCTTTACCGCTGCGTTATATGCACACTACCGTAGAAATGGTGCACCGCGATGATGTTGAGAATGTAATCCGACTTATTTATGAAACGCTGCTTAAAATGAAGAATGAAGATTCGTATTCGTACTTCAGCTAAAAATAAACAAAGCATCTGCCATGGCAGATGCTTTTTCATTTAAGACTGTTTTTGTTCAGGAATGCTTACGCATTTTTGGCTTCCTTCAGTACTGCAAGCGCTTCTTTTGCATTAGAAAGCTCTGCATACTTAGTAGCCGTAAAACCTTTCTGGTCTTCCTGCTTTAAGTTTGCGCCGTTCTCTAAAAGCAGCTTTATCATTTCTACCTGATTGTAACGGGCTGCGAGCATAAGCGGCGTCATCCCATTAGACTTTTCATTAACATCTGCCCCATACTCAACAAACTTTTTTACCGTTTCAAGGTCTCCCTTGCATATGGCAACACAAAGCGGTGTCATATCGTTGTACTCTCTAACAAACTCAACTTTTTGGGCAGTTGAAACAGTGGCAGCAAATGTTGTGCTACTGAAGGCTACAAGAGCCAGGCTTAAATAAATGATCGTTTTTTTCATGATTGATGATTTGATGATTATGATTGTTTATTACTTGCTTTAATGAGCAACGGTTGATTAAGCCGTTTGGTATAATAGACGCATACACAAAGGCTAACGTTACCCGAAAACACTTTTTTAACAAAATTTTAACAGCTATTATCTTGTTATGCCTGCATATAAAAAAAGCATCGCCCCGCATAAGCAGGGCGATGATGTAACTATTTTAACAGATTATTTATTCAAATAATCGAGTACATTTTTTTCTATTCTTTTATGGATATCGGATATATCAGCTTTAGAAAACTTCTCACCAATGATATTTTCATAAAGTTCTATATACCTTTCTGAAACGCTTTCAACATACGCTTCATCCATATCGGGTATCTGCTGGCCTTCTTTACCCTGAAACCCGTTTGCAATAAGCCACTGCCTGACAAATTCTTTACTAAGCTGCTTTTGGGCTTCTCCCCTGTTTTGGCGCTGCTCATAACCTTCTGCATAAAAGTAACGGGAAGAGTCAGGCGTATGTATCTCATCAATAAGCACTATCCTGCCGTCTTTAGTGCGCCCGAATTCATATTTGGTATCTACCAGTATCAGGCCTCGAGATGCCGCAATCTCGGTGCCACGCTTAAAAAGATCGCGGGTATATTTCTCAAGTACTTTATAATCTTCTTCAGAAACCACCCCTTTTGTAATAATATCCTCGCGCGATATATCCATATCGTGCTCGCCGTTATCCGCTTTTGTGGTAGGTGTTATAATCGGTGCAGGGAATTTATCGTTCTCCTTCATTCCTTCCGGCAGTTCAACCCCGCAAAGAATGCGCTTTCCGGCAGCATACTCGCGCGCAGCGTGTCCGCTAAGGTAACCGCGAATAACCATTTCTACTTTAAAAGGTTCGCATACAAGCCCTACGGCAACATTAGGGTCGGGTGTATCCAGGAGCCAGTTAGGCACTACATCTTCGGTAAGGCGCATAAATTTTGTGGCAATCTGGTTCAGTATCTGCCCTTTGTATGGAATGCCTTTTGGCATAATAACATCAAAAGCCGAAAGCCTGTCGGTGGCTATCATTACCAGCAGTTCGTCATTAATATTGTAAACCTCGCGTACCTTGCCACGGTAAACCGACTTTTGCACAGGGAAATTAAAATCTGTTTTGGTTATGGTATTCATAACAGTTGTTGTGTGTTAGCAGTTAAGCTGCAAAAGTAATAAAGTTTGGTAAGTTTATTAACTTCTTTTCCTTACCAACGCAATAATAATATTAGTATATAACATCAGCATTGCTGAAAGAATTAACCAATAGTTAAAACAAAAACCAGGCTATCGGTTATCTTCAAAAAGAGTGAACATATTACAGAAGCAGCAAGAAATGTAATATTGAAGATTAAAACCTTTTTACTGAACCTTGCTTTTATAGCATACATTATTACATAACCCAAAAAAGAGAGCAAAAGAGTAAATATAAATACTACTTGAAGAACTCCCGAAAATTCCCACGCCCAGCCAATGGTCCTGATTACACCATAAGTACCAATACTGGCATCAAACAAAAAGAAACATCCTGCTATTAAAATTACTGTAGCTATCAGTAAAAAGGCTAACCCTGCTTTTTTGAAGAACTTCATAAAATAAATCAAAAACCACCGAAAGTTTACACTTTCAATGGTTACTTTATGACTTTACACTTTTAAACTTTAGACTATGTTTTAATCATGATTCTCAATAGCCTTGTAGGCATCAATAACCTTTTTAACCAGCCTGTGGCGTACCACATCTTTATCGTCAAGGTATATCATACCGATGCCTTCTATATCTTTTAATACCAGTAAAGCCTCCTTAAGTCCGCTTATTACACGGCGCGGAAGGTCAACCTGTCCCGGATCGCCCGTAATCATAAATTTAGCCTGCTTACCCATACGCGTAAGGAACATTTTCATTTGCGAGTGGGTGGTGTTCTGGGCTTCATCCAATATTACAAAAGCATTGTCAAGCGTACGGCCACGCATAAACGCTAGCGGCGCTATCTGAACTATACCTTTAAGAAGGTAATCTTCCAGTTTTTCAGGCGGTATCATGTCGCGCAGCGCGTCATACAACGGCTGCATGTAGGGGTCGAGCTTCTCTTTCATGTCTCCAGGTAAAAAGCCCAGGTTCTCACCTGCTTCTACCGCAGGGCGGGTAAGTATAATACGCTTTACCTGCTTTTCCTTAAGCGCTTTTACGGCCAGTGCAACACCCGTATAGGTTTTACCTGTACCGGCTGGGCCTACCGCAAAAACCATATCATTTTTCTGCATCAGGTCAACCAGCTTTTGCTGGTTCGGGGTCATGGCTTTAATAAGTTTGCCGCCAAGCCCGTGCACCAGTATCTTGTCAGATGCATCCATCTGCTCTACCTGCTGGTCGCTTTGTATAACGCGCTCTATAACATTATCATCTATCCTGTTGTATCGGGAAAAGTGCACCATCAGCCTCTTAAACCGCTTTTCAAACTCGTCCAGCATTTCTTTTTCGCCAAATGCTTTAAGGGTTGTGCCGCGTGCCACTATTTTTAATTTTGGGTAGTATTTTTTTATGGTTTCCAGGTGGGCATCCTGTGCGCCCCAGAAATCTTTCGGGGCTATGTCTGTAAGTTCAATTGTCCTTTCGTTCAAAAGCAGTTTTTTTAAATTAAAAATATCGCTATATAATTAGTAGCTTTGCATTCAAATTTAGTGAAATTTTAATCGCGCCTAATAAAAGTTTTACACAATTTTATGTCAATAATTACCCTTACAACCGACTTTGGCCTGAAAGACCATTTTGTGGGCGCCCTTAAGGGAAAAATCCTTTCAGACTACCCTGAAGCGGTTATTATAGATATATCCCATGATGTAGATCTTTTTAATATTGCCGAGGCCAGCTACATAATCAGTGCGGCATACAGCAGCTTCCCCAAAGGCACCGTTCACATTATAGGTGTTGATGCCGAACTCAGCAAAGAGAACAGGCATATAGCAATGGAATGGGACGGGCATTTTTTTGTGTGTGCCGATAATGGCATTCCCAGTATTTTATCCCAAAAAATTGTACCTGAAAAAGTGGTTGAAATTACTGTGCATGACCGTTTTGGCACCGATGCTACCGAGATGGATGTGTTTGTAAAAGTTGCTTGCCACCTTTCGCGTGGTGGTTTGCTGAATGTAATTGGCAGGGAAATAACAGAGGTTAAACCCGTAAACCAGCTACAGCCGGTTATAAGCCATGATAACACCACCATTAAAGGATATGTAGTATATATAGACCATTTTGGCAACTGCATTACCAACATTACCAAAAGGCTATTTAAAGAAATTGGGAGAGGGCGCGGCTACGAGATCAATTTCGGGAATAAGACAATAAAAGCGGTTAAAGAGGGTTATTCTGATTTTACTGTAAACGAAAGGTTTTCCTTAAAAGATTATGAAGGCGAAAAGCTGGCTATTTTTAATGAAGCAGGCTATCTTGAAATTGCTATATTCCGCAGTAACCCGTTAACGGTTGGTACCGCACGCACGCTCTTGGGACTTAAATACCGCGATGTGGTTAATATTGTTTTTAAATAACATATATAAAACAAATGTTTATACGAATTGTAAAAATGAGTTTTGAGGCTGATAAGGTGGAAGCCTTTCTTCAGAATTTTGAACAAGTGAAGCAGCATATACGAAATTACCCCGGCAACCGTTTTTTAGAACTGTACCGTGACAAAGCCGACCCTACTGTATTTTTTACCTACAGCTACTGGGAAAACGAAGCCGACCTTGAAAGCTACCGCAATTCGGAATTGTTTAAAGAGGTGTGGTCTTTTACCAAAAAACTGTTTCGCGATAAGCCTGAAGCCTGGAGTGTTGACAGGCTGGTAACACTCGATTAGTTTTTACAGAGAATACTTGTAACTTTACAACAAAATTTTTAAGACTTACAGTTTAATGAAAGCCTTACTTTTAAGAGAAATAAAATCTTTTTTCGGGTCGCCGATAGGTTACCTGGTCATAGCGGTATTCCTGCTGCTCAACGGGCTTTTCCTTTGGGTTTTTGATGGTGACTTTAACATCCTGAACAGCGGCTTTGCCGACCTTACGCCCTTCTTTACGCTGGTACCGTGGATACTGATATTTTTAATACCGGCAGTAACCATGCGAAGCTTTTCTGACGAAAAAAAGCAGGGTACAATAGAATTGCTTTTTACAAAACCGCTAACCGTTTGGGAAATTGCCACAGGTAAGTTTTTTGGTGCATTTGTACTGATACTGCTGGCGCTTTTGCCGACAATAGTTTATGTATTTGTAATTTCTGACCTTGGGTTGCCGCAGGGTAATATTGATATGGGCAGCACACTGGGCTCATATTTCGGGCTACTGTTCCTTATAGCAGGCTATACTGCAATAGGCATTTTCAGTTCATCATTATCTGATAACCAGATTGTGGCTTTTATAGCAGCTGTATTCCTTTGCTTTTTGTTTTATTTCGGATTTGAGGGGCTTTCCGGCTATGCAGGTGGCGCAGCAGGAAATATCATATCTTCTATCGGAATGGACAGCCATTTTAAAAGCATGAGCCGTGGCGTTATAGACACGCGCGATGTTATTTATTTTATAAGCATAGCAGTGCTTTTCCTGTCGTTAACTGTTTACAAACTTAAATCGCTTAAATGGTAATGGAAACAGGAAAGAAAAAAAGTTTGAGGCAACTTGCAGTAACGGTTATTGTTTTACTTGTGCTCAATTTTGCAGGGAGCTTTATATTTAAGCGTTTCGACCTTACGCATGATAATCGTTATACACTGTCGGAAACTACACTTTCGCTTGTAGAAGGTATAGATGAACCGCTATATATAGATGTTTTTTTAGAGGGAGAATTTCCGGGTGAGTTTAAGAAACTACAGGATGAAACCCGCCAGTTGCTTGAAGAGTTTCATGCGTATAATTCTAACATAAAGTTTAGATTTTTTAATCCTCTGGGTGATTCAGTCGCAGATGAAGAAAAGTTTTTACTCATCTATAATCTATTTAAACTTGATAACACAATTCGTTCCGAAGAAGAAGAAAGAGAGGTAAAAAAAAGTATTTATGGAATAACTGATTTGGATAAGGCTATATTTGAATCCTTCAAGGGGAATGGCCTGATGCCAATTAGTGTGACGATGGATTATAGGGGCAAACAAACACAGGAAATGGTGTATCCTTGGGCAATAGCTACTTATGGTGATAAGAGCACAAAAATTCCGTTACTGAAAAACCAGATTGGAGCCTCTACTGCCGAAAAGGTGGAAAGCTCTGTACAGCACCTTGAGTATGCGCTTGCCGACGGCCTGAATAAAATTACAAAAGAAAAAGAGAAGAAAATTGCAGTTATAAAAGGAAACGGTGAGATGCACGACCTGCTCATGGCCGATTTTTTAAAGCAGGTACGCGAAAGCTATTTTATAGCCGCATTTCCACTTGATTCTGTTGCGGCAAACCCACAAAAAACACTAGCGCAGCTAAAAGAATTTGACCTTGCTATTATAGCCAAGCCTACACAACGTTTTAGCGAAGAAGAAAAAGAGGTGCTCGACCAGTTTATCGTTAACGGCGGTAAAACCCTTTGGATGGTAGATGCCGTACAGATTGATATGGACAGCCTGTATAATGAAACTGGTACTACCCTGGCCTACCCTCGCGACCTTAACCTTGCTGATATGTTCTTTAAGTACGGCTTCAGGCTACAGCCTGATATTATAAAAGATGAAGTATCTACACCTATTAAACTAGCAGTAGGCGCACAGGGCAGCGGCACGCAGTACCAGGAATATCCGTGGCGTTTTTCACCTTTTGTATATCCTGACACTACCTATAACAAAGATGCTGGTCACCCGATAGTAAAAAACATGGGCGGTGTTAAGTTTGAATTTACCAATCCTATCGATACGCTGAAAAACGGCATTAAAAAAACAGTGCTGCTTAATACTTCGCAATACTCCAAGCCAATAGGCACGCCTGTAGAGGTTAACCTTGATATGGTTGCTGAAGAAACCAAACCTCAGGATTATGAAAATCATGGTTTTATTCCTGTATCGGTATTGCTGGAAGGTAAATTCCAGTCAATGTATGAAAATCGCATACTGCCTTTTAAGGATAATACCTATAAAACTACAGGCGCAGATAACAAAATGATAATAATATCTGACGGCGATATTGTTAAGAACCAGCTCGACCAGAACTACCAGCCGCTGGAGCTGGGTTATGACAAGTGGACAAAAAATATGTATGATAACAAAGAGTTCCTGATGAACTGCGTTAACTACCTGCTTGATGATAACGGACTTATTAACATACGCGGTAAGGAAGTAAGCCTGCCAATGCTTGACAAAGAAAGAGTTTATACCGGCTATACTATGGCACAGTTTATAACCGTCGGATTACCAATAGTGATACTGATTGTTTTCGGGGTGGTATTTACTTATCTGCGCAGGCGAAAATACACTGCTTAGTGTTAATAAAAAAGTTTCAGTATTAAACAGGATTACGATATATTTGTGAAATGTAAAATTTTCACAATTTTACACTAATTTATAAAATAAAGCGATGAAATTTATAGTATCCAGCTCTTATTTGCTTAAACAGTTGCAGGTATTAGGCAGCGTTATCAACAGCAGCAATACCCTGCCAATATTGGATAATTTCCTATTCGAATTGGATAACAGCAGGCTAACCGTTTCGGCTTCAGACCTTGAAACGACAATGTCGGCAACCTTAGAAATAGATTCTGACAGCCAGGGCAGCGTAGCGGTACCCGCAAAGCTATTGCTGGAAACCCTTAAAACCTTCCCGGAGCAGCCGCTTACCTTTACGGTTGAAGATAACAACACAATAGAAATAAGCTCAAACTCGGGTAAATATGCACTTGCCTATGCAGCAGGCGAAGAATTTCCTAAAGCTGTAGTGCTTGAAGATCCTTCTTCAACCCTTGTGCCTGCAGAGGTGCTTGCCACAGCAGTAAGCAAAACTATATTCGCGGCCGGTAACGACGATCTTCGCCCGGTAATGTCAGGCGTGTTTTTCCAGTTTTCGCCGGAAGGCTTAACGTTTGTGGCTACAGATGCACACAAGCTGGTTAAATATGCCCGTACTGATGTTAAGGCTTCTCAGGTGGCAGACTTTATCATGCCGAAAAAACCGCTTAATATTCTTAAAGGTATCCTTGCAACATCTGATGCGGAGGTTAAAATTGAATATAACGACAGCAACGCTACTTTTTCTTTTGATAATTATGTGCTTACCTGCCGACTAATAGACGGTAAATACCCTAACTATGAGGCGGTTATACCAAAAGAAAATCCTAACAAGCTGCTTATAAACCGCGTTCAGTTTTTGAGTTCTGTGCGCCGTGTGGCTATCTTCTCTAACAAGACCACACACCAGATAAGGCTTAAAATAGCGGGTACCGAACTTAATATTTCTGCTGAAGATATTGATTATTCAAACAAAGCGGAAGAACGCCTTACGTGCGACTATCAGGGTGATGATATGCAGATTGGCTTTAATTCGCGTTTCCTTACAGAAATGCTTAACAACCTGCACAGTGATGAGATAATGCTTGAAATGTCGTTACCAAACCGCGCAGGTATCCTTACCCCGGTTGACGGCCTTGACGAAGGCGAAACCGTTACCATGCTTGTTATGCCCGTAATGCTTAACAGCTAAAAACGCTTTTAATCAACCTTAAATAAAGAAAACCCGGTTACTTTTATGTACCGGGTTTTTGATTTTTATTACTATTCCGTCTTTCTTTTAGAACCGTCTTTACCGCTTATCCTGATAAGTTTTTTGTTTACAAACTCGTGTATGCCTAAATCGGACAGCTCACGCCCGTAGCCCGAGCGTTTAATGCCGCCAAAAGGCAGTTCGGGGCTGGAACTGGTAGGCTCGTTAATAAACACCATACCTGTTTCTATCTGATCTGCCACGCGTTCTGCCCTCGCAATATTTTTACTGTAAACAGAGCCGCCCAATCCAAAATCAGAGTCATTAGCCAGCTTTACGGCTTCCTCCTCGCCCTTAACTTTAAAGATAGAAATTACAGGGCCAAAAAGCTCTTCATGATAGGCTGTCATGCCCGGTTTAATATCTGTTAATATAGCAGGTTCTATAAAAGCGCCTGCCCTGTCCATACGCTTACCGCCTAATAGTACTTTTGCTCCCTGCTCTATAGTTTCGGTAATCTGTTCGTGCAGCTTTTTGGCTGCATCTTCACTACTTAACGGGCCAATTTCAGTATCTTCTTCAGATGGGTCTCCTACACGCATATTCCTTACTTTTTCAGCCAGCTTTTCAGTAAACTCATCAGCAATTTTTTCATCTACAATCATACGTTTTGCTGCTGTGCAGGATTGCCCCATGTTTTTCATACGCCCTGCAAAAGCCATTTTTACAGCATGGTCTAAGTCGGCGTCATCAAGCACAATAAAGGGGTCGCTGCCGCCAAGCTCCAGTACCGATTTTTTCAGGTTTTTACCTGCGGCTTCGGCAAGGCTCGCGCCTGCCTCTTCACTTCCTGTAAGTGATAATCCTTTTATGCGCTTATCATCTGCAAGCCTGCCAATGTTTTTGCCCGACACAAATAGGTTGGTATAAACGCCTTCCGGTGCGCCGGCTTCCTTAAAAATATCTTCTATGGCCTGTGCACACTGTGGTACTATAGAGGCATGCTTAATCATTATAACATTGCCTGCCGCTATGTTTGGCGCTGCAAGCCTTGCCACCTGGTAGAAAGGATAATTCCATGGCTCTACGCCTAAAATAATGCCTATAGGTGTATATTTAATATAGGCGCTGCCTTTTTCTACTTCAAGCTGCCTGTCCTGTAAAAAAGACTCAGCATTATCAGCATAATACTTGTAAATAGCTGAACTTATGTCTATCTCATCCCTGCTTTCAGAAATAAGCTTGCCCATTTCTTCTGTAATCAGCTTTGCAAGTTTGTCTTTTTTATCCTGAAGCAATTGTGCAACCTTAGCAAGTATGGCGCATCTCTCCTTTACAGGAGTGTCGCGCCAGTCAGCATAAGCTTTGTCGGCCGTACTTATTTTAGCTTCTATTTGTTCTTCAGTAAGTTCATCAAATTCTTTTCCCGGTATGTTTGTATAAGGGTTTACGGTTTGTATTGCCATGATTTATTTTAGTTAAAAAACCGCAAATCACCATTCGGTTAATTGCGGTTATGGTTATAAGTATAATTATGAGTTTATGAAGCTGATTAAGTCTTCATTAAACTTATTCTTGTGGGTGTAGTGCAACCCGTGCGGGGCATCGTCATACACGATGTAGCGGGCCTGCGGTATGTACTTAACGGTTTCATCTGCCGAGGCATCAATTGGCACAGTCTCATCAGCCTTACCATGAATAACAAGTGTTGGTATTTTTACGTTTTCAAGGTCGCCCCTAAAGTCGGTGGTCGACCATGCATTCATAGATTTTATTGTGGCATAACCCGCTGCCTGAAAGTACATCATCAGGTCGTGGTGCATGTGCTCATCGCTAACCGGATGGCTAAACAGGTGAACGCCGTAGAATTTCTTTCCGAAATCTGCTAAAAATTTTGCACGGTCGTCTTCAAGCTGCTCGCGCATCCCTTCAAACTGGTCTTGCGGTATTCCGGTTGGGTTATCGTTAGTCTGCAACAGGAAAGGCGTTACCGCGCTTACAAAAGCAACTCTGGTTACTCTGCCTTCAGTATTATATTTAGATACGTAGCGTGCGGCCTCGCCGCCACCCATAGAAAATCCAACTAATGTTACATCAATAAGCTCGAGCTCTTTAAGTAACAGGTCTAAGTCGGCGGCAAAGGTATCATAGTCATAGCCGTCCCACGGTCGGGATGATTTGCCATATCCGCGCCTGTCGTAGGCTATCACGCGAATATTGTGTTTAGGCAGTTCGTTAAACTGGTATTCCCACATATCGCTGTTTAGCGGCCACCCATGTATCAGCACTACAGGCTTGCCCCTGCCAATATCCTGATAAAATATTTTAACTTCTTCTGAATTGCCTGAAAGGCTCACTGAATTGGTTTTAAAAAAAGGCATACGTTTAATATAGTTTTAATGTTAGTAAATACTCAGCATGAAGTTACTAACTATTAAACCGGTAACACCTTAATTAAGAAAGCCTTATCAGTTAATTAAAACTTAAACTTAAATAACGCCTGTTTTTTTCATGAGAAATGTTGCACTCTTGTTGCGGCATATACCATCACGAAGTTTATAATCAAAATGAAGTTCGTTATCAGCTATTTCTACTTCAAAGCACCTGTTTATAAGGCTTTCAGGATAATCAGCAGCAATATTGCAGACTTCGATATCATGCGTAGCAATGGCGCCAATAGCCATTTTCCGGACCATCTTTTTTACTACTTCTATCGTGCCGGTACGTTTATCGTCAGAATTGGTACCTCGCAATATTTCATCAAGCAGCACAAAAGAGCGTTTGCTGTCGAGTTCGTCCATAATGAATTTCAGCCTTTTTATTTCGGCAAAGAAATACGATTCGCTGTCTGATAACGAATCGGAAAGGCGCATTGAAACCAGTACAGGCAACGGATGTACATTAGCAGATGCGGCACACACAGGAGCACCGGCACCTGCCAAAACCATATTAATGCCCAGGCTGCGCAAAAATGTACTCTTGCCCGACATATTAGAGCCTGTGAGTATGGTAAAGCGCGGAGTAAAGTCAATATCATTGCCTATTCTTGTCGCAGGATTTAAAAGCGGATGTGCAAGATCTTTAAAATTAATGGCATAGTCCTTATTAAGTATGGGAAATACATAACCGGGATTATTATAGCTGAAGTTTGCAAAGCTGTTCAGTGCTTCGGTTTCGGCTATGGCATCAAGCCATTGTGGTATTTGTGTGGCATGGTTTTTCTTCCAAACCTGTAATGCCTTGAAAATATGAATGTGGTACTGAAACAGGCCATTAAATAAAATGGCTACAAAAACATTGGCTACAGTATCTAATTGCCCAAACAGCATAGCCAGCTTTTTTATAAGACTGCCCGCTGAAGTACTATCATGACCAAGCTTATTTTTGATTTCGATGAGTTTTTCAGATGTAAAATTTTCCTGCTCAATACAGTCAATTATAAGGCGGTACTGATTTACTATTTCGCCTATTACTGTAGTATTTGCCACTTCTTTTTTTATGGCTTTGGCTTTTGCCATAGCAGTAAGCAGGTTAAAGCTGAAAATGTATGTACACGCAGAAAGCAACTCTCCATTACCGGTTATTAAATAACCAATAAAACTACTGAGTAATGCCACAGGCCCTGCAACAGACAGTACAGTGCTTAATACATCTATTTTTAGTGTTGGTGTTTTGCTCCACGCAACAAGAATATTATAGGTACTTCTGCTGTCTTTTTTTATCCTGCCAAGTGCCTCTATCTCCTGCCGCCATTCAGGTTTAGCTACAAGCTCTTTAACTGCTGCCTGTGTTTTTAGTATTTCTGTTTCTGATAAAGGCGCAGACAGCCTTTCGGCAAGCATTTGGCTACCTTTATAGGTTTCGGTGCGGTTAAGGTGCTGGTAAAGCGAATTATCCCCAAATATATCAAGGTCGTGAGAGTACGGGTGCTTTGGGCTTATAAACTCTTTACCGTTATAAAAATTACTCCCTTTACGCAACAAGTGGTTTATCTCATCCTGGTTTACTGCAACCAGTATAGCTGCCCTTTGCTTTTTAAATATTATAATACTGTGGAGGCGCAGCAGTACAATGAAAATTGCAATTAAAACAAATGCTGGAACCGTAAAACCTGACATACTCCGCTGCCTGATAACGAGATAAATCAGTACCAGAAAGATTACAGCAACTATAAACCTTGCTGTGCTTATAAGGTTATACTGCTTTTTGTATTTAGTAAGTTCTGCTGCAAACGCAGTAACGCGGGAAGAATAAAAATCCATGTATTATGTATATGCGCAAAAATATAAAATCCCGCCGCAGCGGGATGATAACTTCTTACATATATTTCCTAACTTCGGTAGAGTCTACTATATAACCACGCTCGTTTGTTTCCCCTTCAACCATTTCCTGCAGGCCGCCCTTCTTCTCCTGCTCTATGTGGTACAGTTCCTCATAATCTTTAGTATACAGAGCATCGGGCACCACATGAATATCAAAATAGGTAGTATGAGAATGCTCTTTTGTATTGGCTACTATAGTGGTATAAACCCCAACTTCGCCGATATTTTTGGTGCTGTTATATTTTAATTCTATAAACCCGTCGTTACCCGGTGCAATGGCATGGGTAGTAAATTCTGCAATAGTGCAGCCGCATGAAGGCAATACCTTAAACAGTTTTAATGGGTGTTCGCCTGTATTGGTAACCTTTATCACTATGTTTTGTTCCAACCCCTGCAATATCGGGTAATAATGCCTTACCGGGTCTTCTATCTCCATAGTGGTAAGTTCAAGAAAGGCATTTTCGCCACTGCCCTGGCAACCGCCTATGGCAATAAAAACCATAAAGCAGGTTATGGCTTTACATGTTTGCGCTAATTTTTTTATAGGGCTTTTCATGCTGTTATTTTTTAAAATAAATCTCATCTGTTGCTGCCGACCTGTTTTCATATTGTTCCTGCTTAATTACACCTATTGTAATGGCTTTATCATCGCTTTTTAATTCTATAGGTATTGATACAGTAACTATAGCAGGCTTTTTACCCTCTACTACCGGGAGCGTGGTTTGGTATTCCCGATTATTTATTAGCACCTCTACCCTTTGCGGCAGGTATATTTTGTGCCTCGGATCATGAAGAAAGTTCATTACAACCGAGGTTGCACCAGCAACATCTGCGGCTTCTGCTTTTACTTTTAATACATCTTGTGTAAAGAGCATCCAGTTGTTATAATAATCTGTAAATCCGGTGGCACCGTCAATCAGCATGCGGCTATTGGCATAATCTTCATCAGCTTTAAAAAGTACCTGTAGCTTTTTATTATAAAGCAGGTTGTGGTAACCTTTATCCAGTAACTGCTGCCAGTTTTCAATATAAGCTGTAAGCGTGGCACCACTTTCATTATATACATCGATGCCTGTTGCCGCTTTTAGTTGCTTAAGCGTTTCAAGCAGTCCAAGTGTTTCAGGTTTAATCTCCATTTTATTGTTCTGCATAATTGCATAACCCCCATCCTTAAGCCCTGAAGTACGCATCAGTTCAAGTTTCTGAAAAGTAAAAGCGAGCAACAGCGGTTGCAGATTTTCTTTCTCCTCTCCCTGTATGGAATCAGCCTGGCGTGTAAGTTTATTGTAAAAAGCATTAAAGCCCGAAGCATCTAAATATTTTTTGCGTGCCTGCGTTACCCCCCCATAGATATCGTGAGTAATTTTAGATTCAGCAGCAAGCTGATCTGCTTTTATGAAATAATCAAACAACATACTGCCCGATTGCGGGAATAAAGCCGTGAAATAATTGCTTGCATGGCGCTTTATGTTTGCATCTGCATCCTGAAGCAATTTTGCATACAGATAACATTTTACACCTGCAAACACGCTATAGCGGTCTTCGCTGCCATGCATAAAAACTCCCGTAACACCCCTGCTCTTGTAAAATTGCAGGTTTTTTTGTGCAATGCTCACTGTTGGATAAAACTCAAAGTAGTTATCAAAGTTAACAGCATAATCCCAAAGGTAAATTTTATCCGTTACCTTCTTCCATTCTGCAATAGCGCCTTCTACCATGTTTTTTTTATCAGATTCTGCAAGAACTACTGCTTTAGGAAACTCCATAGTACTAAGCATTACACCGGTATTTTTTTCGAGCTTAAAATTTGGTGCTTTTTGCGTAGTGATATAGGCCGTGCTGAAAAACTGCCTGTCGGGTAACTGCTTTGCGAGCTTGTTAAGCATCGAAAAAACGGCCGGGCTTGCATTGTTTTTAGTGTTGCCCGCCTCTATACACCTGTCGCACTGGCAAACCAGCATATTATCATTTGGCATTATCATATACCTGCCTGCGCCTGTACCGGCAGGGTTGCTTTTTATATAAGCTGCCAGCGCATCTTTAAGCTCGGGGCTGGTAAAACAATATTGCTCTTCGTTTACCTCGCCATCAATAACAGCAAACATTTTTTTATTATAAGGCACTGCTTTGCCAATGTTATGGCCCCAAAGCCCCCACTCCTCTTCCAGGGTATGCGTCATGTTGTGGCGGCGGTATTCCTTATTAAAGTTATCGGGAAAATAGGGCTCCCGATACTCAAAAGAAGGCGAAAAGCGTATAGCAAGGTCGATAGGTACTTTTATCTCATTTGTTTTTTTTGCTGATGCCTGCAGGTTAAAATTGCTAAACCCGGCAAACTCAGCAAATAAATAGCGATTGGCGTAGTACAATGCCTCTTTATTTATACCTTTTATTTCAATAGCTTTTTCTTTATGTGATAATGAGAAAATGGCATTGTCACTTTTATCTTTCTTTGAAAATAAACCGACAGATATAGCAACTTCATCCTTACCAGCCTGCTCAACAATTTTAGGCCGTATCCCCGCCACCTGCTCAAACAGGTCACAAAGATCTTCGGCTAGGGAGTGAAGTGCCGGTTCTGTAACCACAACAACAGGTGTTACTTCACCTTTTTTGTATATGGTAAAGTCCTGCGGATTGCCATCGCAGCCCCAGCCTGCCAGTATTAATAAGAGTATGGCAATTTTTTTATACATATAAAGCAGGAGTTAAAATTTAGTCCTGATAGTTAAGAACAGGTTATATTGATTTACATAGGCATTATCATTTACACGATAATTATACCAGTTGCCCAGCACACCAAAACTGGTGCGGTGACTAAGATGATGAAAATAGCCTGCTCCAACCATAGTATTAACGTAGGTTAAAAAAGTGTCTATCTGAAATTCCAGCTTATCATCCTCAGGTGCCGTACCTATAGATGTCATGGCGGTAACATAATCTTTTTCGTTGTGCATATAAAATCTGGCCTGCGCAAAAAAGCTGTTATACAGGTCTTTCGTATCACTCATTACCATAACTTTGGCGTTAACCCAAAGCCTGTCAAATGTACGCTCTGCCCCCAGTACACCGGTTATAAAGTTCCTGTCGTCAGGAAGCCTGGCAAATTTACCGCCAAGCTCTACCATATATACTTTTTTAACCGGGCTGAACAACGATAACGCTCCTTTAAATTTAGGGAAAAACTGGTTGGCAAATCCTAAATTCGCTATAAAATATGGTGCTGTTTTATATGATTCTGATTTAAAGGTATGATACCAGTCCGCTTCCGCCTGGACACCAACACCTGTTGGCCTTGCTGCATAGTTTGCCCTGGCAATAAAAGTATTGCGCCTTTCAAACCTTAAATATTCCAGCGTTGCAACAGAGGTATGCACAAATATCGAATCGGCTGTAGCTTTAAGGTAGCTTATATTAATCTGATTTTTAAGTAACTGGCTGTCAAGATAAGCAAGATGGTCTTTATGCTCTTCATACTTGTGTGCAGGCGGTACATATTTAGCCTGAAATTCGCGTGCACGCCTAAAATCACCCATTAGCTCATAAATTACTCCTTTTTTATAAAGCAGTTCCGGGTTGTCTTTATTCAAATCAAGGCTGTCTTCTATAACTTTCATAGCCTCAGGATATTCCTGCCTTGATATGTAAATATTTGCCAATTTAATAGCCGCAAGGGTATCGTTAGGCTTTACAAGCAGTACTTCATGGTAAACAGCTTTTGCCTGAAAAGGCTCTCCGGCATCTTCATAGGCTTTAGCCTGTAACATCATTTCTTCTACAAGAGAACCTTTTATATCATGGTTGTACGGATAATCTGCTGTTAGTTGCTGTAATGCGGCAACAGCTTTTGCATGTTCGCCCATTTGCGAATATACCCCTGCCTCTTTAAGCCTCATTTCTTTATTATCAGGAAACTTTAAAAGGGCTGCCTGTATCATCTCCATAGCTTCTGCATACTGCCCCATAGCGATGCGTGAACCAATTGCATAATTATAGGCTAGCAGGTTATCAGGGTCTTCTTCTACAAGTTCATCAGCTATGGTTTTTATAGTTTCATAGCCTTCTTTTTCATTCAGGTATTTTATGTAAGCTATAGATATATCCTTGAACATATACCTATACTCGGGGTTATCCGGATATTGTTCTTTATACTGCCTTGCCATTTCATAGGCATTGGCATAATCATTCATAGCGGCAAGCAGGTCTATTTTACGTAAAATATACTGCTGCTCCCCAGGGTTTTCTCTTATCTGTTGTTCTATCATATCCATAGCCTGGTCATAATTTTTCTTAGCCAGGTATATTGAGTAGATATAATTTTTTGCCGATTTACCGTAGTCAGGATTTTCTGAAAGACGAATAAATACCGGTAAAGCCTCATTATAATTTTGCTCGGTAAACTGCACTTTAGCATCTTCAAAAGCAAGGGCATTATATTTGGCGAGAATATCACTATCGTTAGGATATAGCTCGTACAGCCTGCTAAGTGTTCGGCGCACGCCGGTTTTATTGCCTAAATGCTCATACACGAGCAGTTGCTTAGAAAGCAGGTTCTTATCGTTGGGATTCGATTTTAAATCCTGTTCTAAAATAGTTAATGCATCTGCATAATAACCACGGGATATTGCTGTTGAAAGCAGGTAATCATGCGCTTCATCGTTACCTTTATCCCTATCATAAAGCTGCCCATACAATACATAAGGGTCAGAATTTTTATGGTAACGTGCCGCTTCTGCAGTAAGGTAAATTAGTAAATTGCTATAATATGCCGAAGGGGCTTTTTTCTGCTGCTCCTGCACAAGGGCTATTGCCTCCTGGTAGCGGTGCTGCTCCTGCAATATGCCTATCTTTTTATTGAGTATTTCTTTATTACCCGGCAGGTGATACAAGCCCATATCGGCTGTATTAAGGGCTTCGTTCGTATTACCCAGCTTCAGGTACAGGTTAATAAGGTTGAGGTACATTTCCTCGTCATCTTTAGTAACCATTAACGCCGACTGGTATTGTTTAACAGCACTGTTAAGGTCGCCATCCTTATTCATTTTAAGGGCATCTTCCTTAAGAACGTTATTGTACATCTGTTTTATTTCGGGGTCGTTAGGAAAAATCTGGTACAAACGCTTTATTTCACGGTTAGCCTCTACCCTGTTATCCATAAGGTTGTACAGGTTTATTTTCCTGCGCCATAATGTTTTGCTGTAGGGTGTAATTTCCAGTAATTCATTAACATAACACACTGCACTTGCATAGCGCTCTGCCTGGGTTTCTATGTTTATCAAATAGTGGCGTGCATCTGTCCTGCGGGGGCTGTGCTGCAAAACATCAAGAAGCACTATTCTTGCCTCTTCAAGCCTGCCAAGCTCCATATAGCATTTGCCCAAATATTCCTTAATATCCATATCCAGCGGTGCAAGATCTAACGCCTTTTCGCAGTACTCGGCAGCTTTGGCAAAATTGCCTTTTTCCTTAACCGCTTCTTTTGCCATCTTAAAGTACTCATCAGAGCCTTGCCCATAAGCCATACCGCACATTACAAAAAGTGTAATGCAGCAGATATTTTTTAAAAATGTATTGAGCTTATTCATTAACTGAGTCTTCTGTTTTGATTTTTGGTGTAGCTGTGTTTTCATATCCCTGCCTCGTCATTGTGCCCCACTCCATCTGCCTTGAGGTATAAAAGTTAAAATATCCTTTTAATGAAAAATAGATTAGCAGCGGGTGGTATAAAAACGGTTCCAGGAATACTACCAGCCACAGCTTAAATGTTTCGCGCCCTGTTTTATACTGCCTTTTTACAAAGTTATCGAGCAGTATTACCAGTGTACCGAACATTATGGCAAGCGAATAAGAATAAAGGAATATATAGCCGGCCATAGGCCAGTTAACATCGTTTTTAAGCACCAGGTAAATAAAGTACACAATACCTGTTGCCTCTATTATTGGGGCAAGGAATTCATATATCATTTGGAAAGGGAATGTTACCATGCCCAGTTTCTTGTATCTTGGGTTAAGCAATATTTTACGGTGTACAAAAAATATCTGTGCCAGCCCTGTAGCCCACCTTACACGCTGGCGGCCTAAAATTTTAACGTTTGGAGGGCCTTCTGTCCAGCAACAGGAAACCGGTATATATTCTATCCTGTATTTTTGGTGGTTGTTTATCATGTATGCTGCCATTTTTACCATGATATCCATATCTTCGGCGTGAGAGGCACCATCATAACCACCGGCATTTACAGCCACTTCCTTATTAAAAAGTCCTAACCCGCCCGATACGTTTGGCACGCAGTTTACAAGACTCCAGCCCATTTTACCAAACAGGTAAGCACGCAAATATTCAAGTTCCTGAAAACGTGGTATAAGCTTTTGTGGAGGCTTAACCCTTTCTATAACACCATCAGATATATCGCAACTGTTAGACATTCGCAATGTGGCACCCACAGCTATAACCTTTTCTTTAGAGTTAAGAATAGGCTTTATCATGCGCAACATGGTATTACGCTCTAATATACAATCTACATCTGTACATAAAAAGTAGTCATACTGCGCTGCATTAATACCCGCGTTAGAAGCATCTGCTTTTGTACCGCCGTTCATTTTATCTACAACTGTAAGCTTTGCATACTTAGCGTTTGTAGATTTGAATATTCTTTTAAACGGTTTGGTCTTAATACGCTCTACATAGGCATAAGGCGTTTCCACGAGGTCAAACTCACCTATAAGCAGTTCCAGGGTTTTATCTTTACTACCGTCATTTACAATAATTACCTCAAAAAGTGGGTAATTAAGCGTTAGCAGCGACTTAACATTTACTATAATGGTTTTTTCTTCATTATAGGCCGGCGCTACTACTGATATACCCGGAGTTAGTGGTGAGTCTATTAAAAACTGATCGTCAAGCCTTGAGTTATATGTACGGTACCTAGTTATATTCAAAAAGGAAAGTATCCCGAGTGTAAGGTATACAAGGAACATAGAAGATGCGTAAAAGAATACGAAGTATTCAAAAAAGTTATAGGTTAAACCCATAATGCAATAAATTTTTGGGGAGGGGGAGGATTTGTATTTATTTTTATTCTATATCTTTCTGGGGCAATACAGGTTCATTCATTCTCATTTTTGCTTCTATCGGTGTGAATGAATCATTTTCGTGCATCTGATGATAGGTGCGCAACGCTGAAGGAATCAAAGGGTTTTTAACATGCTCTAATATAAGCAGGTTAAATCCTGTTTCGGTTTGAAGAAGCTCCTCAAAATATGCCCTGCCCTGCTTACCATAAAGATATATTACTTCAGCTATAAGTTTCCGTGCATCGTGGTTGTTTGCCATCTCATAAGCACTTTTAAGGAATCCAATTGCCTTACCGGAGTTGATATATGAAATTGCCTCGATAATTGCATTTTGGCATACAAATGGCTGGTTGTTATACATCCTTATAAGGCGCGATTCTATCTCTTTAACACGCATAGTACCCATAGCGAGGATGGCTTCACGGCGAACCTGGTGGTCTTCATGGCTAAGGTATTCGGTTAAAGACTCTACAGCGGTGGTTTGCCTGAAGTAAGCCACCAGCTTTATAAAGAATTTTATCTGCTGCTTGTCTTTACTATATTTAATCCACTTACTAAAGTTTGGCAGGCTCTCCTGGTGGTGCAGCACGAATTGCTGCATAAGGCTAATCTGATCCCATTGGTTCATATCATTTTCCTGATCGAAAAACTTGAACGGGTCGTTGTTACTTACACCAATATAAGATGCCCTTGATTCTTTTCTTAATGATGAGTTCCTGGAATAGGTATGCGGTAATATTTTGGAATCTGATATGGTAAGGTCGAGCCTTGAAAGCGACTGAAATGCGCGAAGGCGTATTTTAGTATTAGAAAAATCAATTCTTTTTTCAAGATAGTCATCTATCTTCAGCCCCCTGATAACGCTGTCATAGTTATGAGACTCCATATGCTGTTTTTCCTGCTTAACAACATCTTCAAGCGTGGGTATCAATGAAATATAGGTTTTGCGCGAAAGCTCTCCGAAATTTTCTATAAACATGCTGTAAACCTCAGTATCACTATACTCATCTTTAGCAATGAGTATATTACGCAAAAATGAGAAAATACGCGGACGAAGCTCTTTTACAATTTTTTCACGCCTTTCTTTATCCCTTCTTACCACAAAAACAATAATCATAAAGGTAAGAGTTGCTGTACAGCTAAAGAAAATAAAGAAAATGGCAACCTGAATAACAAACGGGAATGAACTCAGGGATATCCAAAAGTGTTCAATGTAGTCGAAAAAATACCTCATAATATTAAATTGTTTAAACTTTTAAAGGCCCCCCGTTTTAGCCAATAAATAATAACCAATTACTGAAATCCTGAATTATAGTGCTTTATTTCAAATATTTATGTTAGTAAATCTGCTGTAAAAGTATAAAAAAAACTTTAACAAATATTTAAATATGAATTATTTATTTATTAATTAATATTTAAATATTAGCTACAATAAAACAATGATGCTATAAAGATTTAAATTTTAAACAACAGCCGATACGATTTCAGGTACTTTAATGAGGAGAGATAAACTCATTTGACATTAATGACAAATAAAATAATCGTGCATTAACACGTTTAAAAACACAAGGTTTTTTACTAATAGCTGTAATAATAG
>NZ_JAMWYY010000047.1 GCF_024305175.1 Flavobacterium sp. | reverse complement strand
CAAGAGTTGAGTGAGATTTATTTTTGAATTAGCTATTTACTAATACTGATTTTTATCTTTGTTAAAATTTATAATAATTATGCCATTATATAAATCAGGATCCAGCCTTGAGCACATAAAGGAACTCCCATTTAAATTTGAGAAAGAGATTCAGTTACTGGTTGAAGGAAATTTGCAACTTTTATTGAAATTAGATTTAATAAAATCTGAATTTTCACTTAATAATTTTAGAATAGATTCTTTAGCTTTTGATAACGAATCAAAATCATTTGTTATTATCGAATTCAAAAGAGATAAAAATTTCAGTGTTATTGATCAAGGTTATGCTTACTTATCATTAATGCTAAATAATAAGGCTGACTTTATTCTTGAATATAACGAGCGCAAAGAAACACCACTTCGGAGAAATGATGTTGATTGGTCGCAGTCAAAAGTTATTTTTATTTCTCCACACTTTACTACTTATCAAAAGGAGGCTATCAATTTTAAAGATTTACCTATTGAATTGTGGGAAATTAAAAGATTTGAAAATAATACAATAAGCCTTGATCAAGTTCAGAAATCCTCAGCAAAAGAGAGTATTAAAACTATATCAAGGAATGATCAGGTTGTCGAAGAGGTTAGCAATGAAGTTATTGTATTTACTGAAGATGAACATTTATTGAAGGCTGATTTTGAAACCAGAGAATTATATGAAATTTTAAAAGAAAGAATACTAAACTTAGATGATAATATAACGCTTAATCCTCGTAAGCATTTTGTTGGATTTAAGGTTGATGGCAGTACTTTTTGCGACATAGTTTTTCAAAGTAAAACACTTAAAATATACATTAACTTAAAGAGTGGTGAGCTTGAAGATAGTAAGTTATTAGCAAGAGATGTTTCTAATGTGGGGCATTGGGGTAATGGTGCTTATGAGGTTAAAATGAGCGATCAGGATAATTTAGAATATATATTAATTTTATTGAAGCAATCTTTAAAAAAGAATAAAGGTTAATTCACATGAGGTTATTTCTGGCATCATATATTCTACATATTAGCACGTATGAATAACAACCCTCTCATCAATCAGGAAATATTCCTTGAAAAATTTCCGGGTAAGAGTGGATGGACGTTTGCAAGGCTGCCTGAAATAGAACCGGATAAAAATGCGCCATTTGGGTGGCGAAAAGTAAGGGGCACTATTGACGGCTACGAAATTAAAGCCTACCATCTTATGCCAATGGGCAACGGACAGTTGTTCCTCCCTGTTAAGGCCGAAATACGCAAAAAGATTAAAAAGCAGGCAGGCGACTACATCCACGTAATTTTATACATTGACGACAGCGTGTTTGAAGTACCTGATGAACTGATACGCTGCCTTAAAGATGAATCCGGCGCTTATGAAATGTTTTGCAGTTATACTCAAACCGAGCAAAAGGCTTTTACCGACTGGATATACAGCGCCAAAAAAGAAGATACTAAAGTGGAGCGTATTGTAAAAATGCTCAAAATGCTGGAAAAAGGTGAGAGGCTATAGCTTACTTTTTCTTTTTCTTCCTGCCTTTCTTTTTCTTCTTTTTGCCCCAGTTATTCTTCATTTTCTTATAGGACTTCTTAGAAACGGTAGAATTCTTTTTAGAGCGTGACTTGCCTTTCTTTTTGCGGGCATTAATGTTATTCACCAAAGAGTTTTTAACGCCCAGTTTGTTTTTCTTCTTGCTGCTTTTTTTAGCTTTTTTCTTCAGTTTACTCATAGCTTAATCTTTTGTACTATCAAGTTATAGCATAATAACGGGGAGTAAAAGCCAAATAACGCAACTTTAAATATTGTTCAATAAAAAAATCCGCTCTGAAAACTCAAAGCGGATTTTATATATTCTAATTCCTGAATTTCAATCAGAAATCTTCAATCTTAAATTACAAGTGAATCACTTCGCCGTAAGCATCGGCTACAGCTTCCATGACCGCCTCGCTCATAGTCGGGTGCGGGTGAACGGCTTTCAGTATTTCATGGCCTGTAGTTTCGAGTTTGCGCGCTACAACCGCTTCGGCTATCATATCGGTAACGCCTGCGCCAATCATATGGCAGCCCAGCCATTCGCCGTACTTGGCATCAAATATTACTTTTACAAAACCATCAGGTGTTCCGGCGGCTTTTGCCTTGCCCGAAGCCGTGAACGGGAATTTACCCACTTTAATTTCGTAACCTTTTTCTTTGGCAGCTTTTTCGGTAAGGCCAACAGAAGCAATCTCAGGGGTAGCATAAGTACATCCCGGTATATTGCCATAATCAAGCGGTTCTACGTGTAAGCCTGCAATTTTCTCAACGCAAAGGATACCCTCGGCAGAGGCAACGTGTGCAAGTGCCTGGCCCGGAACAACGTCACCAATGGCATAGTATCCCGGTATATTGGTCTGGTAATAGCTGTTCACTAATATCTTGTCTCTGTCGGTAGCAATGCCAACTTCTTCAAGGCCAATGTTTTCAATGTTCGATTTTATACCTACAGCCGAAAGCACAATGTCGGCTTCAAGTACTTCTTCGCCTTTAGCCGTTTTAACAGTAGCCTTAACGCCGTTACCCGAAGTATCAACTTTTTCTACAGAAGCATTGGTCATGATTTTAACCCCCGCTTTTTTAAGCGAACGCTCAAACTGTTTAGAGATATCCTCATCTTCAACCGGAACGATGTTTGGCATAAACTCTACAACGGTTACATCTGTACCCATTGCATTGTAAAAATGTGCAAACTCAACACCTATTGCGCCTGAACCTACTACTATCATCGATTTTGGCTGTTCCGGCAGTGTCATGGCCTGACGGTAACCGATTACTTTTTTACCATCCTGCGGAAGGTTAGGCAGCTCGCGCGAGCGTGCCCCTGTAGCAATAATGATATGGTCGGCGCTAAGTTCACTGGTTTTACCATCTTTATCGGTAACCTCAATTTTTTTGCCCGGCTTAACTTTACCGGCGCCGAATATAACTTCTATCTTGTTCTTTTTCATAAGAAACTGAACGCCCTTGCTCATACCGTCGGCAACGTCGCGGCTGCGCTTAATAACAGCGCCAAAGTCTTTATCAAATTCCTTTACGGTAAGTCCGTAGTCAGATGCATGCTTAAGGTAATCAAATACCTGCGCGCTTTTCAGCAACGCTTTTGTTGGGATACAGCCCCAGTTAAGGCATATGCCGCCTAAGTTTTCTTTTTCTACTATGGCTACCTTAAAGCCTAACTGAGAAGCCCTTATGGCTGTTACATAGCCGCCCGGGCCGCTTCCCAAAACAATAACATCGTATTTCATGAGTAAGTATTTTTTCTCGTTTATTTACGCGTACGAAAATAGTTAATATTTTACAAAGGGGGAAATGTTTCCGGATGATTTGGTTTAAGCCCCCGCCAAGATTATTCTAATATGTTTTTATTAGTTCCGTTTACTTTATGCGATATAACAGCTTTTCCTTCCTTAGCTCTTAATACCAAACGTTCGTCGGTAATTTTATCTCCTAATTTTATTTGTGTAAGGTCGGCTTTTGTGTCATGCCAAAGCACCGCACGCTGGCGCACCCTGTCGTTTGTATTGGTATTCATCAGAAGGTATGCCACTTCATTAGAGGCATACAGGTAAATAGCTTCGCCACCATCTTTACCACCATAGTCAAGCCCAAGCCCTATACGGTCTTCATCATCGGCAAAACCAAACCCGCCACGTTCGTCACCTATGGAATCATTAATGATATACGACCAGCCTTCTGAGTTCCTGTCCTCAAGCTCGCCGCCTATCTGCAATTTGCCGTCCCTACCTATATACAGGCGGTCAATACCCTTTTCGTCTATAAACGCAATCCCTGACATAGGATCTTTCCTTTTCCTGTTTTTATCCTGCGGAATAGGATTCCCCATCATGATAAAAGGTTTACCATCAGCGTCTTCTATAACTATACCTCTTGCGCGTATAATATTATCCTTATTGCTTGTAAATGATACAAGAATAAGTACAGCTGCAATTGCAACTATGCCCATTAGTATTATCTTTAGTTGCTTTACCTGTTTTTGTAAAGATTTGATTTGGTCTTCCATAACGTAATTATTAAGAAATTCGGAATGTTACTTAGAAGATGTTTTCTTAGTGTTTTTCAAAATAAACACAGCAATACCCGCATGTACAGCCACATTAGCCATTACTAAAAACACAGCCTGGTAAAATGGCATAGGGGCATAAAAAGGGTAGGAGCGGTCTATAAACGAGATAGGCAGGCTAAGTATTGTAATGGTAAGGCTGCCAATGATATTAAAAAATTTAATGTAAACGCCCTGCGACAGGTAAACTGCGAACATGCTTATCATCATTTCTGCAATGAACAGCACAAAGAATAATTTCAGGTATAACTTCATAACTGTTTAATTTACTTCGCCTTCGGTACTTTCTACTGCAAACTGCGAGAAGTATAAATTGCGGTAATAGCCCATTTCCCGGTTAATAAGGTCGTAATGCGAGCCCTGTTCAACAATAACACCCTTATCCATCACAATTATCTTGTCGGCGTTTACAATAGTGGCAAGCCTGTGCGCAATTACTATACTGGTGCGCCCTTCGGTTACTTTCTCTGTAGCTGTACGGATAAGCTCTTCCGAATAGGTATCTATAGAAGAAGTGGCCTCATCCAGTATCAGTATGCTTGGGTTGCTCACATAAGCCCGTAAAAATGCAATAAGCTGCCGCTGCCCAGAAGAGAGCATAACACCACGTTCCTTTACATTATAATCATAGCCGCCCGGCAGGGTTTCTATAAAGTCGTGCACGCCAATGGCTTTGGCGGCGTCTATAACTTCCTCACGGCTAATGTTAGGGTCATTAAGCGTAATGTTATTTAAAATACTGTCCGCAAACAGGAAAACATCCTGCAGCACTATGGCTATCTGCCTGCGCAGGCTGTCCAGCGTAAAGTCGTTTATATTGGTGCCGTCAACAGTAATGCTGCCGCTGTCAATCTCGTAAAAACGGTTCAGCAGGTTAATGATGGTCGATTTGCCCGCACCCGTTGCGCCCACTATGGCTATGGTTTCGCCGGCTTTAACGTCAAGGTTTATTCCCTTAATAACTTCTTCGCCATGTATGTAGCTGAAGCGTACGTTTTCAAAGTGGATTTCTCCTTTAAAATGACCGGCTTCAACCTGCCCCGGTACCTGCACAAAGTTTTCGATGTCGAGTAATTCCAGTACGCGGTCTGATGCTATGATACCCATCTGCAATTCGTTAAATTTATCGGCAATCTGCCTGAGTGGGTTAAACAGCATGCTTATCAGCATCGTATAGGCAAACAGGTCGCCAAACGTGGTAATACCATCGCCATTCAGTATATTAAGCCCGCCGTACCAAATGATAAAACCAAGCGTTAATGATGAAATAATATCGGCAATAGGGAAAAAGATAGAGTTATAAAGAATGTTCTTTAACCATGCCTTGTTGTGCTTCTGGTTGATGTTCTTAAACTTTTGATATTCAATTTCCTCACGGTTAAACAACTGAACTATTTTCATCCCCGTTAGACGCTCCTGTACAAAAGTATTAAGATTGGCTACCTGCGTGCGTACTTCTTCAAACGCGCCTTTCATCTTTATCTGGAAAATGCGCGTAGCGTAGAGCAATATTGGCATTGCCAGCAGCACAATGAGTGTAAGCTTCCAGTTCATGTAGAACATAAACCCGAGTATCACGATCATTTTAAGCAGGTCGCTTATTATCATGAATAACCCCTGGCTGAATATTTTAGCTATTGACTCAATATCAAAAACGGTACGGGTAACCAGCTTACCCACAGGCTCGTTATCAAAAAACTTCATGCGGAACGCTGTTACATGCCGGAAGAGTTTTTCGCGTATGTCCTTAACAATATCCTGCCCCAGCCAGTTCGCCCAGTACACAAAATAAAACTGCGAAACTACCTCGAGCATAAGCACTACACCCATCAGTATAATAAAGTACAGCAGGCCTTTTCCATCGCCGGTGCGCACATAGCTGTCAACCGTCTGCTTAAGCAGGTAGGGCCGCAGTGCTGCGAATACAGATAGTGCTACGGCGAATACTATTACGCTTATGTACCGCGATTTATAAGGTCTTGCAAACTGCATTACCTTTTTTAAAGAAGAAGATTTTATCGTTTTCATGTTCGTTTTCAGGCTTAAATATACGGATAAATTACCTTGGTAAGGTATAACCCGTGTGCCGGCACCGAAAAGCCTGCACGGCTGCGGTCGCGGCTTTCTATAACATCTCTCACATCAGCTACCGTTGTTTTTCCTAACCCTACATTTACCAGTGTGCCTACTATAGCGCGAACCATGTTGCGCAAAAACCTGTCGGCAGTAATGGTAAAAACCAGCTTTGTGCCGTTCTGCACCCAGTAGGCTTCTTTAATATCACAATTAAACGTTTTAACATCGGTATGGGTTTTAGAAAAGCATTTAAAATCGGTGTAATCTAACAAAACCTTTGCCGCTTCGTTCATTTTTGCCACATCAAGCTCATGAAAATTATACCAGGAACCTTCGTGGTCAAACGCATCTTTAAACGTGTGTATATGATATTCGTAGGTGCGGCTGGTGGCATCAAAACGCGCATGGGCATCAGCTGCAACGGGTATAAACCGATATACCACAATATCTTTAGGCAAAAAAGAATTCAGCCGCTGCACAAGTCTATCGGCATCAAAAGGTTCCTCATAATCAAAATGGGCATACATCTGCTTTGCGTGCACACCGGTATCGGTACGCCCCGCGCCCAAAACGTCAATTTCTTTGCGAAGCAGGGTAGAAAGCGCTTTGTTAAGTGTCTCCTGCACACTGGGGCTGTGCGGCTGGTACTGCCACCCGCAATAATTTTTCCCGTTGTAGGCAAACTCTATAAAATACCTCAAAGCTGACTGATGATTTTTAGGAAAAGCAAAGATAATCAATAGCCCCCAACCCCCAAAGGGGGCTATTGTTAAGTTACGATAATTATTCACCAAATTCAAAAACTCCCCCTTTGGGGGCAGGAGGGCATTTAATACATTTGTAGTATGAAAAAAATCCTTTTACTGAGCGATACCCACAGCCATATTGATGATACCATACTTAAATATGTAAGGCAGGCAGACGAAGTGTGGCATGCCGGAGATATAGGCAATCTTTCTGTAACAGATACTATAAAAAAAGAAAAGCCGCTATGGGCCGTTTATGGTAATATTGACAGTAATGAGGCGCGGCAGGAATTTCCGATGAATAACCGATTTATGTGCGAGGGTGTAGATGTATGGATAACGCACATTGGGGGGTATCCGGGTAAATACAGCCAAGCAGTAAGGGAGGCATTACATGCAAACCCGCCAAAGCTGTTTATATGCGGGCACTCCCACATATTAAAAGTACAGTTTGATAAAAAGCTTGGCCTGCTGCACATGAATCCCGGCGCTGCGGGAGTGCATGGCTTTCATCAGGTACGTACGATGCTTCGTTTTGAAATTGATGGCGATAAAATACAAAACCTTGAAGCCATTGAGATAGGAAAGAGGGCTAAAGCTTGAACCCAAGCATAATATTCAGCATTTGCACCCTGCCAAAAAAATCTTTGTAATCAGGATGTGTATTGGTTTCAAGGAATGCATGGCAGTAGTTAACCCCGGTAAAGAAACGGATGTTATCTAACTTAAAATCGATTGTTACTGTTGGTATTATGGTAAAGCCTTCCTGTATGCCCAGGCTTTGTGAACTCCTTTTTTGGCGCAGGTATATGTAACCGAACCCTATACCGGGATTTACCTCAAAATAGTCATTAAGCGCAAACTTATACATTCCCTGTAAATTAAGCTGCCCCATATTAGTATTGTTTGCATTACCGGCTACCGACTTATCAATTACAATAAACTGTGACAATTCTCCACTACCAATAATATGAACCCTCCCGATAATTCCAAAGGTAACCCCCATACCAATTCCGGTACCCGTGCCATTGGCTTCTGCTATTACATTATCACCAACACCATTAGAGGATACATAGTAAAGCCGGAAGAACTCCTTATATTTTAATTCTTCTTTAATTTCAGCCAGTTTTGCGGCATACTCTTCATCGGTAAGTTCTTCTTCCTGAGCAATACACGTAAACCCCAGTAAAATGAAGATAAGGGTAAGAATGTGTTTCATAACTGTTTAGTAAGAGATTGTGTATTCAAATGACTCTTCCCCAACCGGTACTTCAACCTCATAAACGGAAAAGTCGGAAAGCATATATTTAATTGTAAGTATCTGGTTTTTGGCTACAGAAATGTTATTATAAGGATAATAATCATAGTATGGTTCAAAACCTCCAGGCGTATCCATCGGGATATTCTGAAAATTATAATCAACATAGTTTTCACTTACCATACCCAGCACGTCATATTTTAATAAGCTCCTGCCTGTACCAGAGCCAACAAAATTAAGCTCTAATATAACGCTGTTGCTTACAGGATAAAGCTTTACAGGCTCAAAGGTTATTTTATAATTGTCGGCCCTTAAGACACTTCGTGTAATATTTACATAGGTTGTATTAGAGAGAGAACTATAATTTTGGTATTGCCGGTTTATTTGTAATTCTATCGCTACATCTTCGCGTGCGCCGGGAAACATTATGAGGTATTCGCCATTCGCATTGGTTTCGCCAATTCCCGCTATATCCCTTACATAACCGTCATCATATTCTGCCTCAACAGGTATGCCTTCAAGCGGGTTGCCATTTTGGTCGGTTACACGGCCTTCAAAAATAATTTTTGTAGCGCCATCATACTCAATTGTGTTACAACCATAAAGTGTGAGTGCTGTAATAGCAAGGAGTATAATTTTATTCATTTAGCAGGATTTATAACAAGATACCATTATTGCCTAAAGGTTGCCTGTAAAAATAAAAAAACTCCGCTAACAGCGGAGTTTTTTACGCACTAATAAACTAAGTTAAAAGGTTTATCGTAGCCTGTCTACAGATTTTACGAGATCTTCATCCTTTTTAATAGCCCTATTGGCAAGGCTTAATAACACGATAGAAATAATGGGGATGAACATTCCAATACCCTTCTCTGAAACCACCTTATCAGGGTCGGTTTCTCCGGATAGATTTAGCAAACGGTAAACGAATAATCCTAATAAAATTAAATTTAATATTATGTTGAGCCTGTTCATTACAAACTGCCTCTTTCTCTTCTTATAAGTTAGTATACTTATTGCCGATAGCGTTGTGCTTAGCCCCAGCAGCGCCACAAATGCAAGGTTGCCCACAAAGTAGTAGTCGGTACCGTTGCCATTAACCCACAAAGGGAAAATAAAGGGCAGCACGCCTGTTGCAATAAACGCTAAAAACAAGTAAACTGTTTGTATTCTTTGTAACATATTGCTTTTTTGCTCCACAAAAATATGGTTTCTTTTTAAAAAATACTATTGTGCAGTAAAAATAAATTTGTAATATTGCAGTACTTAATCTTAAGTACTTCATTCTGCGAAGTATGGAATTTCCAAAAGAAAATACCCTCCACATTTTGAACATACCATTTTAATCTAATCAAGAAATCAATACATGTTTGATATTTCCGAATTGAAAGAAATGAAGCTCCCTGAGCTTCAGGAAATTGCTAAGAAAGCCAAAATAAGCAAGTACAGGGGTTTAAAAAAAGATGATTTAATATACCAGATTTTAGACAGGCAGGCAGCAGACCCTGAAGCTGTTAAACCACTGAACGAAGAAGCTATTAAAGATAACGCCGAAACGACTGTAACTGCCGAAGATAAGCCTAAAAGGGCCAGGATAAGCAAGACAGACGACAGCAGCCCTGCAATAGAGAAGGCCCCTGCAAAGGCACAGCCAAAAGATAAGTCCCTTAAGGCTAAAGCTGACAGCAAAGTAATTACTGCAAAACAAGACACTACTGCAAGAAGCGTAGAGCAGGAGAAACCTGCAGCTGCACCTGCGGTTAATGAACAGGCTGACAAGCAAAAAGCGGCGCCACAGCAAAAAAGGCAGGATACTCCGGACAGTAAGCCTGATACAAAAGAGGCCAAGCCACTGCAAAAACAAAAAAGTACAGCACAGGATAAAAAAAGGCAGCTTACCGAAGAGGAGCGCCAGGCTATGATTGAAAAGGCTAATGCCAACAATCCTAACCATCCAAGCTACAAGAAAAAATTAGAGCAGGGCAGTAACCAGCCACAAGCTGCCGGTACCCAACAGAGCAACAACACACACCAAAGCAACAACAATCACCAAAGTAGTAACTCGCATCAAAGTAACAACTATCAGAAAAAGCAGAATCCGCGCGAACCTGATTATGAGTTTGATGGTATTATTGAAAGTGAAGGTGTACTGGAAATGATGCCTGACGGTTATGGTTTTCTTCGCTCATCTGATTATAATTACCTTGCCTCGCCTGATGATATTTACCTGAGTAATTCACAAATACGTCTTTTTGGCTTAAAAACAGGTGACACTGTTAAAGGTGTTGTGCGCCCGCCGAAAGAAGGCGAGAAGTATTTCCCGCTTGTACGCGTGCTTAAAATTAACGGGCATGACCCGCAGGTAGTGCGCGACAGGGTGGCTTTTGAGCACCTTACGCCACTTTTCCCCGAAGAAAAATTTAACCTTGCTGAAAAGCAAAGTACAATATCTACCCGTATTATTGATCTTTTCTCACCTATTGGTAAAGGCCAGAGGGGCATGATAGTGGCACAGCCTAAAACAGGTAAAACAATGCTGCTTAAAGATATTGCCAACTCTATTGCGGCAAATCACCCGGAAGTTTACCTTATTGTGCTGCTTATAGACGAAAGGCCTGAAGAGGTTACTGATATGCAGCGAAGTGTTAGGGGAGAGGTTATAGCTTCTACCTTTGATGAGCCTGCAGAGCGCCACGTTAAGGTTGCCAATATTGTTCTTGAAAAAGCAAAACGCCTTGTAGAATGCGGACACGATGTAGTAATATTACTGGATTCTATTACCCGCCTTGCAAGGGCATACAACACAGTACAGCCTGCTTCGGGTAAAGTACTTAGTGGTGGTGTAGATGCCAACGCACTGCAAAAGCCAAAACGCTTTTTTGGTGCAGCCCGTAATATAGAAGGTGGCGGCTCTTTAAGTATTATTGCCACTGCGCTTACCGATACCGGTTCTAAAATGGATGAAGTTATCTTTGAAGAATTTAAAGGTACGGGTAACATGGAGCTGCAGCTTGACAGGAAAATAGCCAACAGGCGTATTTTCCCTGCTATAGACCTTACTTCTTCCAGCACACGCCGTGATGATTTGTTGCTTGATGAAAAAACAATACAGCGCATGTGGATAATGCGTAAATATCTTGCAGATATGAACCCTGTAGAAGCGATGGACTTTATAAACGACAGGTTCAAAAAGACCAGGAATAATGAAGATTTCCTGATGTCTATGAATGATTAAGTACCGTGAATTACCATAAAAATAAATGCCCGCTAATGCGGGCATTTATTTTTATAAATTTTGCAAAGAACTATTCTTTTATAACCATTACAGTAGCTTTAAAGCCTGTAGCAAGGTTCCACTGGTTTGATGATACAAGCTTTTCTTTATCATCATATACATAAAACTCGGCTGTGTTAGGGCCGCTTGTTCCCTGGTTAAGCGCTTCAAAATCTATTTTATTAAATCCCGGTTCAAGCTTTATCTGGATACCCCTGAATTGGTTTGTTAACACAATTTCGGGTACAACGGTACGTCCGTTAACCAAAACCTTAATCCTGTCGCCGTCTTCATACTCAAAATCACGAGCCATTATCTGTACGAACTCAGATGTGATTTTATATTCGCCAAAAAACTGGTTGCCCCTGTAAGGCTCGTTAGATTCTCCTTTTCTTTTTATCTCAGTGCGGTCAAGGTATTCATTTGTCCTGTTTACAAATTTATCTTCCTGATACATACTGAAGGTGTCGTTATCTCCGCCAAATTGGTAAGTGGCTGTATTAGATGGTTTTGGCGGGGTAACCGAAAAAGGGCTTGTTGTACTTACAGAAGGTGTATTGTTTGGTGCCGTTGTGTTACTTCTGGGTACAGAAATACTGCCTGTATTGCTATCGAACTGCGCCCATGCATTACAGGTTATAAAAGTAAAAGAAGCAAGAACAAGTAATTTTTTCATAAAATACTGACCTTTAAAAGCAAAATAACAAAATTTAACCGGATAATCAATAAATGCAAACGCATTTAATGCTGTATTATTTCAGGTGATGCCATCCACAGTTTAACAGGCTGCTCAAAATTGATACTGCCCGGTGTTGTTATATATTCTTTTACAAAAATAAAGCCAGCTTTTTCAAGAACACGGTTTGCAGCTTTATTATCTGCATGTGGCTGGCACAATATTTTTTTAAGCTTTAAATTTTTAAAGAAATAGGGTAGTGACAATGCCACAAGCTGTGCAGCAATACCTCTATGCCTTTGCTGTTGCTGCCATATGTGCAGGTGCATGTACGCTTCTTGCCCATAAGTAATCGGGTTTACATTACAGTGCCCTATTGTTTTGCCATTGCATTCCCATACTAAGGCATAGGCTTTTTTAGCATCATAAGGCAGCAAGAGCTGGTTTTGCAGCATGGCTTCAAACTCATTTTGCTGTGGCAATACATTTTTATCAGCACCCATGGCAGTGAGTTCCTCTTCTGTTGCGTTATACCAGTAGCCTGCAATTGCTGTTATGTCTTTTTGCTGTAACTCGCGTACTGATACTAAAAAATTATTCATATTTGTAGAATTGATATACAATGCTAATGAAAAAATTACTTTTTATCATACTCGTTTCAGGTTTATTGTTGCTTTTAGGCTCTTGTAAGCTGGGCAGGTTTGCCTACTATAACTTTGCAAATATAACCGACCACGAAATTTTTCCTTACCGGACAGCCGAAAAAGGAGATTATATTTTTGCCTATGCTGTGGCAGAAAACGGTAAGGCACCTAAAAAAATTATGATTGCAGGAAAGGAAACTACTTTTGATGACTACCTTGAAAAGAATCGTACAGTAGCTTTTCTGATCATCCAAAACGATACCATACAATACGAAAAATATTTTAAGGGATACAGTCAGGATGCTATTGTGGCTTCTTTCTCTATGGCAAAGTCAGTTACCTCAATTTTAATTGGTTGTGCCATTGATGATGGTTATATACAATCTGTAAATGATCCTGTTACTAACTATATTCCTGAGCTGAAGGGAAATGGTTTGCAGGGCGTAACAATAGAGCACCTGCTGCAAATGACTAGCGGTATAAAATTCAGCGAAAGCTATACCAATCCTTTTGGTGATGCCGCAACATTTTACTACGGACGTAACTTAACAAACGCAGTGCTTAAACGCAAACTTAAAAAAGAACCTGGTTCGTCATTTAGTTATAGCAGTGGTGACACACAGGTATTAGGCATGGTTTTGCAAAGAGCGCTTAAAGGAAAAAATATAACTGAATATTTTGAGGAGAAAATATGGAAGCCCTTAGGCATGGAGTATGACGCAACCTGGAGCCTTGACAGGGAGAACGGGATGGAAAAAACGTTTTGCTGCATAAATGCACGCGCCCGCGATTTTTCTAAAATAGGAAGGCTTTATCTAAACAATGGCAACTGGCAGGGCAGGCAAATTGTACCCGAGGAGTGGGTAAAACGTTCTCTTACCGCAGATACTCTTAACGGTGGGGTTAGCTATTATAAATACCAGTGGTGGCTGCCAACACAAAACGGAGACTTCATGGCACAGGGTATATTGGGTCAGTATATATATGTTAATCCTGCAAAAAACTTGATAATAGTAAGGCTTGGAGAAGATTATGGTAATGCTGACTGGAAAAATCTGTTTCATTCATTAGCGGAACAGTACTAACTATTTATGCCTGCCTGTGCGGCTTTGCTCGGCATTCCAGTCTTCTGTACTGTCATTTTGGTCGCGCTCATCAAGCTGTACGGGTTCATCTGTTTTTTCGTAATGTGCATTATGGCTAACATCATCATTAGCCTTAAGCTTTTCTTTATTTGTTTTTTTACTTTCCTTATCCATAATTACTTTTTATTAAAGCTAACAATTATGGCAGGATGATGCTGTTAAACAGGTTATAAATCTTAATAAATAAGTTCTTCTACATTTTTTCTTATATTATCGGCTATTTTAGAGGTAGGCAGGTCGTTCGGGTCGTTGCCAAACGGGTCTTCAATCTCTTCTGCGATAAGCTCAAGGCTTGCCAGCACATAAAAAATAAATACCACAACAGGTATTACATAATACCCCAACTGAAACACGTACCCAAATGGCAAAGACATCACATAAAAGAAGATAAATTTTTTAATGAAAACGCTGTAAGAATAGGGTATAGGTGTGTTTTTTATACGCTCGCACGCGCCGCAAATATCAGTGAATGATTGTATCTCAGAGTTTAACACAATAAGCTGGTCTCCGGTTATCTTACCCTCTTCATAAAGTGTATTCACCTTTGCCATTATTGCTTTGGCAATCTGGTTGGGCTTGTGGTTGTAATAATCAGCCGAAAGCGTTTCATCTTCAAAAAGCTCGTGGTTAATTTCCTCGTTTTTAAGGTGCAGGCTCAACACGTGCGAATAGGCAGGTATAAGCCTGCGCAGTATGGCTTTATCTTCCTTATCCTTTAGCATTACAGCAACTTTTAGTGCCAGGTTTCTGCTGTTGTTTACCAGTGCACCCCACATCTTTCGGCCTTCCCACCACCTGTCGTAAGCAGTGTTGGTCCTGAAAACCAGCAATAATGAAATAACAAACCCGAGCATGGTATGGGTAATGGTAATGTTCTTTACGTGGCTGGTTTGAGAAAGCTGCCAGACTTCAATTTCAAGATAGGCCACAATACCCGAATATGCTCCGATGGCAATCATTATCGGAAGCAGCTTTCGGAAGGTGTCTGCTTTATGAAACTGGAATATGATGCCGAACCATTCGCGCGGGTTATATGATATCATGCTGTAATAATTGTAATGCGGTTCCAAATATAAACTATTTGCAGCTATGTACAGGTCAACTTATACCCAGGCATTTTATTAACGGTGATATTTAACGTACTTTTGCAAACTGATAATGTACTGCACATAATGGAAAATTTTACGATGATAGCCAAAACGCTTTTTGGCTTTGAAGAAATACTGGCAAAAGAGCTGTTACAGCTTGGCGCACAAAACATTGAAACCGGCGTGAGGATGGTGAGCTTTAAAGGTGATAAAGGCTTTATGTATAAAGCCAACCTGGCCCTGCGCACGGCACTTAAAATATTAAAACCCATACACAGCTTCAGGCTGTTTAATGAGCAGCAGCTTTATAAAGGCATACAGGCGGTTGACTGGAGCGATTATCTAAGTGCTGATCAGTCCTTCGTGGTAGATGTTACCCTGCATTCGGATAACTTTAACCATTCGCAATTTGTTGCCCTTAAAACCAAAGATGCCATTGTTGACCAGTTCAGGGAAAAGTACGGCAGGCGCCCGAATATCGATAAAGATTTTCCTGACCTGCGCATCAACATACACATCCATAATGAGCAATGCTCTGTTGCTCTCGATACTTCGGGTAATTCCCTTCACCACCGTGGCTATCGTACCGCTACCAATATTGCCCCGATAAATGAGGTACTTGCAGCAGGTATGCTGTTGCTTAGCGGTTGGGACGGACAGGGCGATTTTTTAGACCCGATGTGCGGAAGCGGTACAATTTTGGCAGAAGCTGCCATGATTGCCTGCAACATTCCCGCAAATATAAACCGTAAAGAGTTTGCTTTTGAAAAATGGAATGACTGGGATAACGACCTTTTTGATAAGATTGTTGACTCTTTAATGAGCAAAACAAGAGAGTTTCATTACACGATAAAAGGTTTTGACAAAGCACCATCGGCGGTAGAAAAGGCAAAAGACAATATTAAAAATGCCAACCTTGACGAGTATGTAACGATAACACGTGACAATTTTTTTGAATCTGAAAAAGAAACGCGCGGGCCGTTGCACATACTGTTTAACCCGCCCTATGGTGAACGCCTTGATATAGATATGGAGCGTTTTTACCGCGAAATAGGAGATACTTTAAAACAGGGCTACCCCGGCACGAATGCCTGGTTTATTACCGCTAACCTTGAAGCGCTTAAATTTGTGGGGCTAAAGCCATCGCGCAAAATAAAGCTGTTTAACGGTAAGCTTGAGGCGCGCCTGGTTAAGTATGAAATGTATGAAGGCAGTAAAAAGCAAAATTTCAGGAGCAACAATAACAACAGATTATGAACAGGAAAGTAAAAGCCATATTATATAACTTTTTGGGGTTTGCCCCGTTTTTCTTAATTACTTATTTTCTGGTAATGGAGTTTACGGGCCTTGATGGTTTGTTTATTCCGCTTACTGCTTTTGTTGTAAGTACTATATTGGCACCAAAGTTTCAGGCTGTAAAATACCAGGGCGAAGAAAAGATATTTATGAAATGGATATTTATAAAGGGAGTAAAAGAGATAAAATAAAAAGGGGCAAATGCCCCTTTTTATTTTAAACTGCTGCCGCCTTGTACTTATGATAAAAGTAGTAAGGAAGTAAAGCAATATTCATAAAAGCAAAGCCAAGCACAAGCATTATATTAGCGCCGGGCCAATGCATTATTTTAAACAGCAAACCGCTGCTGATTAAAAAGGAGGTAATAAAACCTAATAAATAAACTGTTCGTTTCATGATATGATTGATTTTAATGATTACTTGTAAATTTTCTCTCAGCATTTTTGTAACGCTGAACCAGGTAAACAGGTAACAGGAACAGGGCTAAACTTATAAAGCTGAAAAAGAGCAATATCATGGCACCCGGCCAATGAAATATTTTAAATACTGCACCCGATATAAAAAACAGCATAGTTACAAATACTGCTATATAGGTAACTTTCTTTCTTTTAAGGTAATTTTTAAGGTGTACTTCCATAAATGTTTCCCGCTGAATACTGCTAAAAGCGTGATGCCCCCCAAACTGTTGCAGGGCTGCCTTATATGCAGTTTCAAAATCATCAAACTGCCCTGTTTCAATATAAGTGCATATATGATCCAGAAGGTCATCTTTAAGTTCTCCCTGCCTAACGCCATAAAACTCCAGATTGGTGGCTATATATTCGATTTGTTCATCCGTTAAAATCATATACTGCTTTTTTATCATTAAAAATAACCGATAGTGTTTCAATAAAGTCATTCAGTTCGGCAGTAACTTTTATAGCTGCCTTTTTACCTGAATCTGTTACTTTATAATATTTGCGGACTCTTTTACCTATAAATACTTTTTCAGTATCAAGTATTTTTTCTGCCTCCATCCTGTGAAGAATAGGGTACAGGGCACCTTCAGATATATCTATTTTTCCCCGGGTTATCTCTTTTACCTTTTGTGTTATCTCATAACCATACATTCTTTCCGACTCACTAATGAGCTTCAAAATAATAGGCTGCAGGGTTCCTTTGGTTAGTTCTTTACTATACATAGTACAAATATACATTTTATTAAAATGTATACAATAAAAATGCTAATTTTTTTTTATAAAAAAATAAGGAGCTAAATGCTCCTTATCAGTTTTTAATATGTTAATATAACCAATTGAATATGGTTATACTACTTTTTTAAATATGTATCAAAATAATCAGCAATCTTCTGGTTCAGGTGAAAACGGTCTTTACCGCGCACGTTGTGTTCGTGTGTAGGATAAAGGAAGTAATCTACCTGTACACCGGCTGCAATGCAAGCCTGTATAAATTCCATGCTGTGTTGTTGTACCACTACATTATCCTGTGCGCCATGTATCATCAGCAGCTTTCCTTTCAGGTTTTTTGCCTTGTCAATAAGATTTGTTTTAGCATAGCCTTCCGGGTTTTCCTGGGGGGTATCCATATAGCGTTCGCCATACATAATTTCATAAAACTTCCAGTCAATTACGGGTCCTCCGGCAACGCCAACCTTAAATGTTTCAGGATACGTTGTCATTAAAGTAGTTGTCATAAAACCGCCAAAGCTCCAGCCATAAACACCAATCTTATCCTGGTCAACAAATTGTTTCTTTTTTAAGTAATCAATACCCTTCATCTGGTCGGCAATCTCATTTTGTCCCAATTGCCTGTGTATTACATGCTCAAAGTCGCGGCCACGTGCATCGCTGCCACGGTTGTCAAGGGTAAATACTACATATCCTTGCTGCGCCATATAGTAGTCGAACAAAGATGCACCGCCCAACCACTCGTTGGTTACAAGCTGTGCGTGTGGCCCGCCATATACGTATAGCATTACCGGATATTTTTTAGAGGCATCAAAATCAGCAGGATAAATCAGCCTGCCGTTAAGTGGGGTTTTGCCGTCAGCCGCCGTTACTGTAACCAATTCCATTTTAGGCAATACCGTTTTACCTGTGTACGGATTCTCTGCATTGAAAAGTGTATTAGCTTTATTGTTGTTCAGGTTAATGATGCTTACTTTATTTGGTGTATCGGTATTGCTGAAGCTGTCAAGCGCATAGGTTGCGTTATTGCTCATTTCTATGCTGTGCGTACCGGAAGCAGTGGTTACCTGTGTGGTTTTACCTGACTTTAGGTCTACTTTATATAATTGCCGGTCTAGCCCGTTATTGGCAGTGCCCATGTAATATACATTTTTGGCTTTGCCATCAAACTCTAAAAGTCCGGTAACAACAACATCTTTATAGCCAAGCTTATTTATCAGCTTGCCATCAGTATTGTAATGGTATAGCTGTTCATAACCATCTTTTTCAGTTCGGTATAAAAACTCATCATTTTTACCGGGAATAAAAGTAAGATCATGCAACGGTTCTACATAGGTATCGGCTTTTTCTTCAAACAGAGTTTTAATAAAGTTACCGTTTGCAGCGTCATATTTGTTCAGTTTCAGGTGATCTTGCCCGCGGTTAAGTACTCCAACAAAAACATACTTACCATCTGGCGACCAAGTAACGGTAGTAAGAAACTGTTCTTTGTCGCCTTCTGTTTTAAGGGTAACTTTGTTACCTGTTTTATTATCATAAACAACAAGTGTTACCTCTTCGCTTTTCATGCCTGCCATCGGGTAACGGATATCGTTTGAGGCAGCAATACGCTCGCTCCACTGCACCAGTGGATATTGTGCCACCATGGTTTCGTCTTTGCGGTAGTACAGCAGCTTGTCGCTGTTAGGGCTCCACCACATACCACGGTTAATACCGAATTCCTGGCGGTGTACGTAGTCGCTGCCGTTAACAATACCTTTATCAGTATCCTTAGTCACAGCTATCACTTTACCGTTTGCATCGGTAACCTGTAAATTATTTTCGTTTGTAGAAGCTAAATACTTACCATCGGGCGACACAAATTTTTGAGCACCTTGTATGTAAGGAAAAGCCGCCACTATGTTTTTTGTATCTACATTATAATGTATAATATAATTTAATGCTTCAGTATTGGCATCAAAAGCTATTGTGCTTTTATCAATCCAGCTATACCCGTAAGGGAATATCTGCATTGCAAACTTCACCTCGGGGAACTTAACCCTGAGTGCATTCAGCAGCTCATCTTTAGTCAGTAATGTGGTTTCATTCCAGTTGCTACTTTCGCTACGCGCCATAAGTACAGCATAGGTATCATTAAGATAGGTAAGTGTGTTGCTATCAGGCCTCCAGTGAGGGCTTACAAGGCTTTTAGGAGCAAATGCCTGATACTGACCGTATGTTGCTTCCTGTATGGTAAGGTTTCGCTGTGCTGTAGCGGCTATTCCGGTTAAGAGGAACAGCCATAACATTTTTTTCATATGTATTTGTTGTTTGTTGTTTGTTGTTCGATGTACGGCGAATTTAAGCAAAACAGCCAATATTTATTAGCTTGCTTTATTATTAGTGATAATTGAGCTAAAATTGTTACAAAAAATCCGCTTCAGGTACTGAAACGGATTTTGCATTTAATTAGTTGGTTGGATAGGATATTATAAGATACCAAGTTCTTTCATGCAGTCCTTCATCATGTTATAGGTACGCTCAATATCATTGTCAAGGCCTATCGAGAAACGGATAAGCCCGTCGGTTAAGCCCATTTCCTTCTGCTCTTCGAGTGGTATTTCACTTGAAGTTGAGCTTCCCGGCGCGCTGAATAATGTTTTATAGAAACCTAAACTCACAGCAAGGTAGCCCAGGTTGCGGTGTTGCATCAGTTCCATAATTTCATTGGCCTTGTCAAGTGTGCCCACATCAATAGTAAGCATACCGCCAAAGCCATATTCAGGGTTAATCATGCTTTTGTAAAGTTCGTGGCTTGGGTGGCTTGCAAGTCCCGGGTAAACTGTTTTAAGCCCGTCCTGCTCAAAACGCTCTGCAAGGTACATAGCGTTATGGCTGTGCTGCTTTATCCTGATATGCAGCGTGCGCAGGTTTTTTAACACACTTGCCGCACGAAGGCTATCCATAGTTGGACCTAAAAGCATACTGGCGCCATCGTTTACATTACGAAGCTGGTCAATAAATTCCTGTGTACCACAGGTAACACCACCTACAGTATCGCTGCTTCCGTTAATAAATTTCGTAAGGCTGTGTATTACTACATCAGCCCCCATTTTTGCAGGCGCTACCGAAAGCGGTGAAAAGGTGTTATCAACCACAAGCTTAAGGTTATGTTTCTTTGCTATTTTAGATAATCCTTCAATATCGGCAACTTCAAGCAGCGGGTTGCTTACTGTTTCGCAGTAAAGCACTTTAGTATCGGGCGTTATGGCTGCCTCTACCACATCAAGCTTGGTTATATCTACATATGTAGTTTTGATGTTTAGTTTTGGCAGGAAGTTTTTCATAAAGGCATAGGTACCTCCGTAAATCGTGCGGCTCGATACAATATGGTCGCTTGCGGCGCAAAGCTGTAGCAGTACAGGGGTAATGGCCCCCATGCCCGAAGCGGCTACGTTTGCAGTTTCGGTGCCTTCCATAGCGGCAAGTGCCTGACCTAAGTACAGGTTGCTTGGCGACGAGTGACGCGAATACAGGTAGCATCCTTCGGCATTGCCCTCAAATGTATCAAACATGGTTTTAGCCGATAGGAAAGTATAGGTAGAAGAGTCGGATATTGATGGGTTTACACCACCAAACTCACCAAAATATTGTAGGTCCTGTATTTTGTCTGCGGGATTAAATTTCATGGTAAATAGTTTTTGTTGTTTTATAGGTTGTATAATGGCAAAGGGAATTAAAATGTATTAAAAAATCAATATATACCATATTATGCAGTTTTTTTTTCTGTAATTATTTAATTAGATAGTTTTAAAATCATTTAGTATTATCTTTGTAAAGAATAAAATGAAAAATTTTCAGTCATGACATTAGATGCCATTGATAAAAAACTGCTATTGCTGTTGCAGAAGGACAGCCGCCGTACTACAAAAGAGCTTTCGTTACAATTAAATCTTTCTGTTACTGCGGTTTATGAAAGAGTTAAAAAACTGGAAAGGGAAGGTGTGATAAACCGCTATGTAGCATTGCTTAATACTAAAAAAGTGCAACGTGCATTTGTGGTGTTCTGCCACATAAAGCTGGTGCAACATACTAAAGAATACCTCACCAAGTTTGAGCAGGAAGTAAAAAAGCTGGATGAGGTTTTAGAGTGCTACCACGTTAGCGGCGATTATGATTATATTTTAAAAATATATGTTGCCGATATGGAGGCTTACCGCGAGTTTATGGTAACCAAACTTACCACGTTACAGCACATAGGCAGTACACACAGCACCTTTATGATTAGTGAGGTAAAGAACACCAATGTTGTGGTGGTGTAGAATTGATTATTTTTAATTGGATATTGTTAATATACTTTTTCGACAATCATTTTATATCTACACCAATTACTCATACTTATAACAAAAGAAGTTGCAATGTCCTGATAACTTTGAAGCGAATCACTATAATCGTAATTGTTCCAATTTTCTACGAATGAATTAAGTATCATTAATAGTTCTTTATCTAACTGTTCTAACTTGTTGTACAAAGTTGAGTAATTAAAATTTTTATTTGGACAAAATCGAGCAGCAATATAAACCCCAATATAACAATCTATAGCTTTCGCAAGATAGATTCTCTTGCCATTTTGCTCAAAGCAGAAATATTCAATCATTAAGTCGAGGCCTTCAGATTCACCTTTATTTAAATAATAATCGGAAATAAAATCTTCAATATTATATCCCAAATCTAAAAATAAAGGGATCATCTTTGCATGATTTAAATTGTTACTTATATGTTCTAATAAGTCTCTTGAAAATATTTTTCTTAAATCTTCGTCACAATATGTCTGAAGTGTTAATGCGCCGTGGATATGAACATTCTGTTGAGATAAATATATATGTAATAGTTCGTGAGTAAAAGAAGGAGGGTCAAATTCACCAGTAGTATAAATAACATGTTTATTATTTTTAGAAAAGACACCATATGCTTCAAATGATCCTTTTACAATTTTTATATTTTCAGTTTTTATCAGTTGTTGCCACAAAGCAGTGTTCTTATCATCAAGTAGACTTTTTAATGATTTTTTATTGTTAATGTTATTTATTAATCGTTGAAGCATCTATCACAATTATAAAATCGTATACTAACTTTAATTAGTTCTATACACTTTCAGGAGTCACTAATTCCACTAATTTTGCCGCAACATTTGACATTGATTCCTCTGAAGTACTTAATCCACTACGTGAACCTAATAAAGGGCTCACCTCACGTAAAGCGTCAAAGGTTGTATTATGAACGATAGGAACAAGTAAATCACGGGCTAAAAGAGCTGAAAGTTCTTTATCAGCAATGCCTTCACCTTTAACGCGATCCAAAAAAGACGGGGTCACTAGTACAATACCTACTCGAGATTTAGCTAATCCTTTATCAATTTCGCGCAGTAAAGATGAGCCTAACAAAACATCTTTTTCACTAAACCAAACAGACACACCATTAGATTCAAGTATATCGTGTAACTCCTTAGCACTACCTTTACGGTCATCCCAAGCATGACAGAGAAAAACATCACGTAAGTCAGGTAAATATGCACGTTTTTCAACGCTTTCACGTATAGGTGTAAGAGTAAGTATTTCGGCAGGAGTGTACAATATTGTTGAACCAGGTGATGACCAGCGTGCTCTCCGGGTTCTCGATTGATTACTACTACTACGACTCATCGAGCTACTTGAAGATGAGGAATAGGAGGGATAATCATAATAACCATAGCTACGACTGTAGCCACGACTATAGCGACCACACGCAGGGCAATTTGCTGCTGCACTTGCTGAACGATGACCATGAATTGGCGCTGTACATCTTGACATATTATATTTGGTATTATTCTTATTT